>JBDNFV010000168.1:0-2591 GCA_041689635.1 Candidatus Nanopelagicales bacterium
CTAGGCCGCGAGTGGCATCGATCCACCGCATTTGGTGTCGCTGCTCGTGGTTACATCAAGTCGCACCGCTCTGACGACGAATGGATTTCAAGTCACCTGGAACTTCGTGGTGAGAAAAACGAGTTGCTTTCCGGTTACGGCTGGGTGTTCCCACTGGGCGACGGTGAGGTTAACGTCGGAGTGGGAACCCTAGCAACGGTGAAACGGCCAGCAGATGTCAACCTGCGCAGCCTGCTGACTTTTTACGCCGATCAACAACGTGACACCTGGCAACTCGAGGGTGAGGTCCGTGCGCCGTGGTCCGCGTTGTTACCCATGGGTGGCGCTGTCAGCAATGTTGCCGGTGCGAACTGGGTTCTCATCGGTGATTCCGCCGGTTGTGTCAATCCGCTAAACGGTGAAGGAATCGATTACGGGCTAGAAACCGGCCACCTGGCCGCACAGTTATTTGCTGACACTCCCGCGAACGCTCGGATGGACTTCACAACCGTGTGGCCGCAGATTTTGGTCGAGCACTATGGAACCGCATTTTCAATCGCCCGCCGACTCGCAGGTTTGATCACAGTGCCGAAGTTGCTGCCAACATTTGGCCCAATTGGAATGCGTTCAAAATTCCTAATGACAATTGCTTTGCGGGTAATGGGTAATCTGATTACACCAGAAGACAAAGACGTTACCGCGCGACTGTGGCATTACGCGGGTAAGTCAAGTGTCAAGTTAGATGCACGACCACCCTTTAGCTGAGCGAACTCACTGAGATAGGCAAACCTAGATGGACAGATCCAAGATCATCATGTCCGGATCGGACAGGGCACTTATGTCTTTGAAATCTGATGTCACGATTGACACGGTTTTTGGAAGTCCGGATGCAACTTCGACGACCGAGCTCTGATTAGCAGGGCTTTCGAAGGATTCTTCTGATTCATTGCACTGGCAAATAACCCGTGACCGGTTCCTCTGAACCGATGTAATGAATTGCGATTAGGCAGCGGCGCGGCTTGCAGCAAATTCTTTAGCAGCAGCGATTGATGCTTCCTTGTGTGAAATGAAACCTTCGAGTGCTGGGACGACTCCGGCAAGACCAAACTCGACGGTGATGACCTCAATGTCGGTCGCTCCCATGGCCGTTGCGAATTGGCGCAGGTAGCCGGATGCGTAATCCCAACCGGCCTTAGGTGTTCCATCAGCGTAACTACCGCCCTGAGCGACAACAAACGTTACTTTCTTACCGGCGAGGGTCGCGGTGCTCTCGTCGAAGACGCCGGGAATGATCACGTTGTCAATGTAGGCCTTGAGTACCGAAGGGACACTCCAATTCCACATGGGGGTTGAGATCACAACGTCGTCTGCACCGGAAATTTCCTCAATGAGGTACATCCGGGCGCCCCACTTGGCGGCCATTGGCTCGCTGTGATCGGTTTCCGGCATGAAACCCGCCGAAATTGCTTCCACATCAAGGTGCGGGACCGGGGTTGTGTCCAGGTCGCGGGTGATCACGGTGCCATCAGCGTGGGCGGCCGCCCAGGAACTGACGTACTCGGCGGAGACGGAGCGGGACAATGAATTTTCGGCCCAGGGGCTGACCTCAATATGCAAAAGCGTTGACACGGGAACTCCTCTAATAAATTAGTTGAACGATCAACTAATACTATTACAGGCGGTAATGCTCCACCACCACGGGTCCATCAAAGTGCGGTCCAATCAGGGTGCGCCATTGGGTGTACTGCTCGGATTCACGGAAACCCACCAGGTGGTCCTCGAGTGTTTCCCAATCGATCGTGAACAGGTAAACATTCGGCCGCTCCAAGCACCAACCCACATTGACAAATTCAATGAGGCCAGCCACGTCGGGTAAAATTTCATCGACGGCGTGAGACAGGTCTGCCACGAATTGTTCATGTGCATCTTCTCGGATGGTGACCTGTGCAACTTCACGAATCATGGTGAACTCCAATCGTTGGCGATGTCGGCTTTTTCAGAAGCTCCAGTCCTGAGTGAACATATCTTCTTGCAAAGTCATCCGCAGAGGATTCATCCGTAAAATTCCGGGAGCACCGTCGAGCACGTTCTGCAACCCGTGCATTAAATCGGTGAAACCGACGGATTGCCGATGCAGGATTTCCGCCTCTTCATTACTGAATACTTCAAACAACCAAACAATGTCTTCGCTATCGGGGTCAACAAGCACCGTGTACACCTCGGTGCCGGGCTCCTCACCGATCCGGTCTGCATAGGTGTTAAGCAGGTCAAGCAGTTCGGTGCGTTTACCTGCCACCACGTTGAGCCGCACCAGTAGCGCTTGTCGATCCGGCAAAAGCCCGTCAAGAAGCATTGTTCTCCAGGTACCAGTTATAGGTTGCTGCAAGTCCGTCCCCCAGTTTTATTGACGGGTACCAACCGAGGGCGTTAATTCGACTGGTATCCAACAACTTACGGGGCATACCGTCCGGCTTACTCGAATCCCAGGCGAGTTCCCCGTCAAATCCAACAACACCGGCGACGGCTTCTGCGAGTTCACGAATGGGTAGGTCGTCGCCCCAACCGACATTGATGGTTTCATGTGAATCGTAATTTTGGAGCAGCATCAGGCA
>JBDNFV010000169.1:0-1749 GCA_041689635.1 Candidatus Nanopelagicales bacterium
CCGGTCGGTTGGGGGTTCGAGTCCCTCCGGGCGCACTCGTGGGAGGAGAATAGGCATCTCCCGCGGCGATAAAGCTATTGTGTAGCAGTTCCATGTAGCAAATTGAAGAAACAGCTCTGGCATTCGCATAATCCAGCGGATGGATCTCTCGTGTGTAAGAGTCGGGAGTGCCCCCGGTTTGACTGACACGTGGGGTTGGTAACTATTAGGCCGCGTAGGCGGTTGTGTGAAACTACGAGGTAGCCGCAACTTGAATTGACTTACTTCTGAGGAGCCTTAATTATGGTTATGTCTCCTGCGACCCAAACGAACTTATTCCCGCTAAAAGCCGGTGGCCTTTCCGTCGCGGACGGCTCCTCGGCCGCTGGGATCTCATCTTCCTTTTCCACGTTCTTATGATACGACTCGTCCGCGGTGGAAAACTGACCAGCATGAAACTAGTCATCCCACAATGTGATCACCCCACGGACGGGCCGAGATAGACCAACGCGCATTAAGCGACACGCTGCAAACCAACTTAAGACGCTCATTGGTACAGCGCCCTGACGCACCAAAAAATCTTTCGGGGAAAAAGTTGTGAAGAAAAAAGGCGGGGTGGGTCATACCCGCGGGTGGAAAGGGGAAGGTTATGAGGATTCATGGTTACTCCCCGTTGGGTGCGCTCAGCTTCCCACCCGGTACACTTAGTATCAAGTATTCTTGAGATCTAAAGAATGGGGTGTGTGATGAATTTGGCGAAGGTTTCTGCCAATGGACAGGTAACTGTCCCCGTTGAGGTGCGCCGCCACCTTCACCTCGCGCCAGGAGACAAACTGCTGTTCATCGAAAAAAGTAATGGCGAGATCGTAGTGGTAAACGCGGCGGACCCCACCCAATCAGCGCTAGCAGCCTTAGGTAGCGCGCAAATAGCATTTATTGGCGCAGCGACTGAATTCGGTGTCCACAACGACGACGATGTCGCAGACCTTGTTACTGCGTTACGGGCCGAGCGCGCCACTTCGTGAGGCGGGTCCTTGTTGATACGAACGTGATTCTCTCGGCCATCTTGTTTCCAGAATCAATACCGGCCCACGTTTTCGCCCACGTTCTTACCCATGAAAGCCTGATTCTAACCCAATGGATTATTACCGAGTTAGGAGAAGTCACCGCACGTAAACGCCCTGATCTTGTCCCTGCATTGGAAACGTTGCTCTCCAGTATTGATTATGAGATTGCAGAACCACGGGGAAGCGGGGCACTGATAACTGACCCGGATGACCAACCCATTTTAGATGCAGCCATAGCCGCTGACGTTGACATCCTGATCAGCGGCGATAAACACTTCCTCACACTCACCCTTGATCGGCCTGCAATCATGAACGCGCGCACCTACCTCACCACGTACATCGAAGCCACCTAACGCCCAGCCGCCACCATTTCTGCACTAAGAAAATCTTTCGGGGAAAAAGCTTCAAAAGAAAAAAGAGATTACGCCGCGGGTGACACCCCCTAAGGGGGAAGCAGGGACCTCTAAGAGGTAGACACGATACGGATCTCTGATAGCGATCGGGCAGCGCCCATTGCGATGGTCACCGTGAGAAAACCGAGAGCACCTTGACGTACGGGTCCTCGGTTTTCGTCTTTTAGATCACGTACTCGGTCAGCTTCAGGTCAAGTTGGGAACGGAACTCGAGCGATTCCCTTCCCTTTAATCGCTGGCGTCGAATCCAATCGAAGCAGCGCCTTGCAGCGACATGGTGGTCCATTGAG
>JBDNFV010000170.1:0-11170 GCA_041689635.1 Candidatus Nanopelagicales bacterium
ATCGGGAAACCACACTGTCCCGAGTGTGGCGACCCCATCGTCAAACAAACCCCGCAACAGATCGTTGATCAGATTCTTGAGTTGCCGGTCAAAACAAAGTTTCAGATCCTCGCCCCACTGATCCGCGAACGTAAGGGTGAATACCTAGAAGTTTTTAAGCAACTACAAGCAGATGGTTACTCCCGTGTCCGAGTCGACGGGGAAATCTATCCGCTGGATGGCGTGCCAACCTTGAAAAAGCAGGAAAAGCACACGATTGAGGTTGTGGTCGACCGCTTGACGGTCAATCTGGAATCACGCCAGCGGATGACCGACTCGGTAGAGACAGCGCTTGGACTTGGGCACGGGAACGTGACCTTGGACTTTGTTGATCGCCCGGTTGATGATCCTGAACGGGAACTCACCCTGAGTGAACATCTGGCCTGTCTGCGTGATGGGTTGTCATTTGAAGAACTTGAACCACGATCATTCTCGTTTAACTCGCCATTTGGTGCCTGCCCCTCCTGCTCTGGACTGGGTGTGACCCGGGCGGTCGATGACGAATTGGTGATCCCCGATCCAGCGGCATCTCTCAATGAAGGAGCCATTGCGCCGTGGTCTCGAGGGACCGTCAGCGAGTATTTCAAAAGATTGCTGGAAGCGTTGTCCGAGGACATCGGGATCGATATGGACACTCCGTGGTCACAATTGAGCCTGAAGCACCGAAAAGCGATCCTGTACGGAACCGACGCCGAATTGCACGTGAAATTCAAGAACCGCTATGGACGACAGCGTTCGTACTACACGACTTATGAAGGCGTTGTTAATTTTATTTCTCGCCGACACGCTGAAGCAGACACCGACTCATCACGGGAGCGGTTCGAAGGATTCATGCGTGAGATTCCCTGCGCAGCGTGTAATGGGAGTCGACTTAAACCTTTGACCCTCGCGGTGACCGTTTCAGATCATTCCATTGCTGAGATTGCAGCCTTGCCCATTAGCGGTGCGCGAGAGTTGCTTGCTTCGTTGAAACTTTCACAGCGTGATGAAACAATCGCGGCACGAGTGCTCAAAGAAGTAAATGAGCGCTTGCAGTTTCTCGTCGACGTGGGGTTGCACTATCTCTCCCTTGATCGATCCGCAGGAACTCTCGCCGGTGGTGAGGCCCAACGCATTCGACTGGCGACTCAAATTGGGTCTGGCTTAACCGGGGTTCTCTATGTACTTGATGAACCAAGTATTGGACTGCATCAGCGGGATAACGAGCGCCTGATTGAAACCTTGATTCGCCTGCGCGACCTCGGTAACACGCTGATTGTCGTTGAGCATGACGAGGACACAATTCGGATGGCCGACTGGATCGTTGATATCGGACCCGGTGCTGGTGAGCACGGCGGCGAAGTTGTGGTGAGTGGAAAACTCGCGGACCTCGTGTCTTCCAAGAGGTCGATCACCGGCGCCTATATTTCCGGCGCGAGAAGTATTGCGGTACCAAAGCAGCGGCGACCCCAGGATCGTGGGTGGATTGGTGTTCGCGGCGCCAAGGAACACAATCTGCGAAATGTTAACGTTGATTTCCCGCTCGGTAATCTGTGCGTGGTCAGCGGAGTAAGCGGTTCTGGCAAGTCAACATTGGTAAATGACGTCCTGCTCAATGTGTTAGCGCGTGAGCTCAACCGGGCTTCGATTGTTCCAGGAAAACACACCAAGGTCACCGGACTTGACCAGGTGGACAAGGTGGTGCACGTTGACCAAGGTCCAATTGGTAGGACACCGCGAAGCAACCCGGCAACGTATACGGGCGTATTCGACCACGTTCGTAAACTTTTTGCGGAAACCCACGAGGCAAAAATTCGCGGGTATCAACCAGGAAGATTCAGTTTTAACGTCAAAGGTGGGCGTTGTGAATCATGCAGCGGTGACGGAACTCTAAAGATCGAAATGAACTTCCTGCCTGACGTGTACGTCCCGTGCGAGGTGTGTCACGGCGCCCGTTACAACCGGGAGACACTCGAAGTTCACTACAAGGAAAAAACAATCGCTGAAGTCCTCAATATGCCAATTGAAGAAGCGAGTGAGTTTTTTGCTGCGATCCCACCGATAGCGCGCCACTTGAAAACCCTGGTGGAAGTCGGCTTGGGTTACGTGCGCATGGGTCAGTCAGCACCAACACTTTCCGGTGGTGAAGCGCAGCGAGTAAAACTCTCTGCCGAACTTCAGAAGCGTTCAACTGGGCGCACGGTTTATATTCTTGACGAACCCACGACGGGACTTCACTTCGAAGATATTAGGAAACTACTTCTGGTATTGCAAAGCCTGGTTGATAAGGGCAACAGTGTCATTGTCATTGAGCACAATCTTGATGTGATTAAATCTGCTGATTGGGTGATTGACATGGGGCCCGAGGGTGGTTCTGGCGGAGGAAAAGTAGTGGCCGAAGGAACTCCCATAGACATCGCGGCGGTCAAAGCAAGTCACACCGGAAGATTTCTTAAAAATATGAAACTGAAAAATTAGGGAGAATGACAATGAAACGACGTGATGTACTTAAAGCCGGTGCCGTAACAGGTGCGTTGGTTGCGACCGGAGTAACGCTCAGTGCCTGCGCAAGTGAAGTTGCCAGCGAAAGCACGAGTGAAGGCACGAGTGGAGACGTTGCCGTGGCGGCTGGTTCCATCGCACTGGCAGATATTCCCGTTGGTGGCGGCGTGGTAATTGCCGACCCCCCCGTGGTCGTCACCCAACCCGCCGCGGGTGAAGTAAAGGCTTTCACATCCATTTGTCCGCATCAGGGATGCAAAGTCAGTGACGTCAGCAATAACGAGATCTTGTGCGCTTGTCACGGATCCAAATTCTCTGCCCTAGACGGCTCCGTCATTCAAGGTCCAGCAGTGGAAGGTTTAGCCGCCGCGGCGGTTTCAGTTGATGGCACCACGGTCAGTTTCGGCTAATACCCAACGTTCATGGCAGACCCGTCACGTTACCGACCCGCACCGGGGAGCATTCCGGTAAACCCGGGTGTCTATCGCTTTCGTGACCCAGAGGGCCGGGTTGTATATGTTGGTAAAGCTAATAATTTGCGTTCTCGCCTGAACTCGTATTTTCAGGATTTTAGTGCACTTCACGCCAGAACTCAGAAAATGTTGACCACGGCTTCGAGTGTGGATTGGTTGACGGTCGGTAACGAAGTCGAAGCATTGGTCCTCGAGTATTCGTGGATTAAGGAGTATTCCCCCCGATTCAATGTTCGTTTTCGAGACGATAAGACATATCCATATCTCGCCGTGACCGTCAGCGAGGAATTCCCGCGGGTGGCTGTGGTGCGAGAAGCAAAAAGAAAAGGAACCCGATATTTCGGCCCCTACACGCAGGTGTGGGCGATTAAGGCGACCCTGGAGGAGCTGATCCGGGTTTTCCCCGTTCGCTCCTGTCGCAATGGAGTTTTTCACCAAGCAAAACGAAGTGGTCGTCCGTGTTTACTGGGGTACATCGATAAATGCAGTGCGCCGTGCGTGGATCGAATTTCGGTTGAAGACTACCGGGAACTTGTGAATCAACTTATGCGTTTTCTCAGCGGCCAAACCCGTGAATTCGTCGACCAGATTAGCAACCAGATGAAAATCTCCGCCGAAAACGAGGACTTCGAATCAGCGGCCAAATGGCGGGATCGATTGTTGGCCTTGGAGAAAGTACTCGAACGAAACTCGGTGGTTTTCGAAGACTCAACCGATGCCGACCTGCTGGCTTTTTGTTTCGACGAGTTACATGTTGGTGTGCAAATTATTCACGTGCGAGTGGGTCGGATTACGGGTGAGCGATTCTTCGTCGTCGAGCGCACCGAGGAACTTGATGAATCGGGGTATGTTGAACGGATCCTGACCCGGGTATATTCCGATATTGCCACCGATGGAATCCCCAAAGAAGTGCTGCTTTCGCAATTGCCATCAAATGCCATCACGGTATCAGGGTGGCTGACCGGGGAGCGGGGGTCAAAGGTTGACCTTCGTATTCCACAACGCGGTGATAAGCGGGCCCTGATGGCCACGGCCGCCGAGAATGCGCAACGTTCACTCATCAAAGCCCGGTTGGAGAAAAGTGCCGACATCACCGTGCGAACCCAGGCACTCAATGACCTGCAAGAAGTCTTGGAGTTACCAGAACCACCACTTCGCATTGAATGCATTGATATCTCAACGTTGGCAGGAACGGAAACCGTCGGCTCGCTGATCGTGTTTGAAGACGGGTTGCCAAAAAAGTCCGAATACCGAAAATTCATCATTAAAGGTGAGCGAAAAGACGATCTAGCATCGGTATACGAAGTGGTAAGTAGGCGTTTTAAAGAGTCACCCGATCCTGAAAATTCCCGTTTTGCTTACCGACCTTCCCTTCTCGTGATCGACGGCGCTGCTGGTCAAGTCAAAGCCGCCGCGACGGCGCTACAGGATTGTGGCGTCAGCATTCCAGTGGTTGGCCTGGCCAAACGGCTGGAAGAAGTGTGGGTGGTGGGTCACAGAGATCCCATTATTTTTCCCCGAAACAGCCATGCGTTACACCTATTGCAGCGCGTTCGTGATGAAGCCCACCGAGCGGCAATCGGACATCACCGGAAACGACGGAATGCGACGTCGCTGAACAGCGCCCTCGATGGAATTCCTGGCGTTGGACCAGTGATGATCAAGTCACTTTTGGCCACTTTCGGTTCGGTAAAAAATGTCCGTGCTGCGAGTGTTTCCGAACTCTCCACCGCAGCCGGTGTCGGAGCTAAGAAGGCTGATGTGATCTGGAATAATTTGCACGTCGACGGTTCTTGACAAACACGGTAATGTCAATTTTTGTCACCGGGTGAACGCTGAAATACGGGAAAGGAATGTTGATGCCTGATTCGAGTGTGCTGGATTCAGAGTTGATTATTCTCACCGGAATGAGTGGTGCAGGACGGACGACTGCCGCGCGAGCGCTCGAGGACTTGGGTTGGTTCGTCATTGACAACATACCCCCAACATTGCTTTTGGAAGCACTTGAATTGGCGAGCCGCAGCTCAGACATTAAAAAGGTGGCCGTTGTCGTTGATACCCGGAGCCGTTCGCTTTTCGCCCAGTTGAGTTCCGTCTTGGCGGACCTAACCCCCCGGGTGGGTAATGTCACAATCGTGTTCCTTGAGGCAACGGACGAGAGCCTGGTTCGTCGTTTTGAATCATCACGCAGACCACATCCACTACAAAATGATCAAGGTGCACTAGATCATCGAATCATCGATGGGCTGGTTCGTGAGCGCGAAATTCTCAGCGACATCAGAGCGGTGGCCGATTTGGTGATCGATACGACCTCATTGAATGTTCATGACCTGCGACGTCGGGTTGAAGCCGCCTTCGATTCGTTAAATGAGAGTGATTTCCATATAACGGTGTTGTCTTTTGGATTCAAGTACGGTATTCCGGTTGATGCCGACATGGTTGCCGACGTTCGTTTTCTGCCGAACCCCTACTGGGATGAACAACTTCGACCTCTCACAGGTCAAGACGCGGCAGTTTCTCAAAGCGTTTTGGAGCGGCCCGATGCAAAGGACTTCCTCATTCACTTCCAAGATCTTCTGGCAACGATGCGGGCAGGGTATCTCCGTGAAGGAAAACGACTCGTAACCGTTGCGGTGGGCTGCACCGGCGGGAAACACCGCAGTGTTGCCATGACGGAGCAACTAGCGGCAATGCTGCGGGAAAAAGGTTTACCCGCAACGGTCTTTCACCGGGATCTGGGCCGTGAGTGATCCTTCGTCTGGCTGGTAACCGCAATGGCTGCGCTCCATCCCCATTCGTCATCGCAATTGTTGGAATCAGCCTTCATGGAGATCAATCGGGCGCGGTCGATCTCAAGAGCAGCAAAGTAGTCCAGCACGATGATTGCCAGCGGGTAGCGCAACGGGTTTTGGTCACGGTGTTTAGAATTAACGTCGCATCAAGGAACCCGGACCCTTATTGTGAAAAACTGACACATGCTGTGCGTTGGATAAAACGTAAACGAGGGAGTATTCAATGGCCATGACCGCTGCGGTAAAGGATGAACTCAGTAGAGTCCTGATCACGAAAATGTGTTGCCGTAAAGCCGAGGTGTCCACCATTTTGCGGTTCGCGAGCGGATTACACATTATTAACCGGGCCATAGTGGTGGAGGCCGATCTTGACATCGGTTCGACCGCTCGAAGACTCCGAAAAGATATTTTCGAAATTTATGGGCACCAGAGTGAAATCGCTTTGGTCCAGGGGACAGGAATCAAAAAAGGAACCAGATACCTGGTGCGCGTCGTGCTCGGCGGTGAAGCTTTAGCCCGTCAGACCGGGATAGTTGACGCAAGTGGTCGACCGGTAAAGGGTTTGCCGCCAGCGATTGTGGCCGGAGGGCTGTGCGACTGCGAGGCCGCCTGGAGGGCTGCTTTCCTCGCCCACGGTTCCCTCACCGAGCCGGGCCGCTCGTCATCCCTAGAAATTACCTGCCCGGGACCAGAATCGGCCTTGGCCCTTGTCGGTGCAGCGCGCCGACTCGGTATCGCCGCGAAATCGCGGGAGGTTCGTGGTGTTGACCGGGTCGTGATCCGAGACGGAGACGCAATAGGGGCGATGCTCACCAGACTTGGTGCGCATGACGCCATGATGGCCTGGGAGGAGCGTCGGATGCGGCGCGAGGTTCGGGCGACAGCCAATCGGCTGGCCAATTTCGACGACGCTAATTTGCGTCGTTCCGCGCGGGCAGCGGTGGCAGCAGGTGCCCGGGTACACCGCGCCCTGGAGATTTTGGGAGATGAAGTGCCCGACCATCTTGTCGTTGCTGGCCGTCTTCGGATGGAGCATCAACAGGCAAGTCTGGAGGAACTGGGCGCCTTGAGTGATCCGCCGATGACCAAGGATGCCATTGCCGGGCGAATTCGCCGACTGTTGGCACTTGCCGACAAAAAAGCCCACGAAATGGGGATACCGGACACCGAAGCGGCGGTGGCAGCGCTGGAGAATCATCCGTAACATTTCGGTAACCACGGTGCCGATAGGTTTACGCCCGAGAACACACTGATGCACAGCGACCCACGGAAAGGATCCGTGGAGGGACGCAGGACACAAAGGAGCATGTGGTGAAGGTTGGAATCAACGGATTTGGTCGAATCGGTCGTAACTTTTTTCGTGCAATCCAAGAAAGTGGAGTGGATATCTCGGTTGTGGGTATCAATGATTTAACCGACACCAAGACCTTGGCCCACCTGCTTAAGTACGACAGCATTTTGGGTCGATTCAAGGGGACCGTGGTGGCCGAAGATAACGCAATCATCGTTAACGGTATTCGGATCCCTATTTTTGCTGAACGCGATCCGGCGCAGCTGCCATGGGGCAGCATCGGTGCGGCCATCGTGGTTGAGTCAACCGGGTTCTTCACAGATGCCGAGTCGGCGGGAAAGCACATCACGGCCGGTGCCAAGAAGGTCATTATTTCGGCGCCGGCACAGGGTGAAGACATCACAATCGTGATGGGTGTCAACCACGATAAGTACAACCCGGTTACGGACAACATAATTTCCAACGCCTCGTGCACCACAAACTGTTTGGCCCCGATGGCTAAAGCCATTGATGATGCATTTGGCATTGAACGCGGCCTGATGACAACGATTCACGCCTACACCAATGATCAGAGTATTTTGGACTATCCACACAGTGATCTGCGTCGGGCACGTGCTGCGGCATTGAACATGATTCCAACAAGCACGGGAGCGGCAAAGGCAATTGGGTTGGTGATGCCACATCTCAAGGGAAAATTAGACGGCTACGCGATGCGCGTGCCGGTGCCAACCGGCTCAGCAACGGATTTAACCGTTGAGTTGAAAACAGCCGCGACCAAAGAAGAAATCAACGCGGTGGTTAAAGCGGCAGCCGAAGGTGCACTCAAGGGAATTTTGCAATACACCGAAGACCCAATCGTTTCAACGGACATCGTCACCGACCCATCCTCATGTATTTTTGATGCGTCTTTAACGATCGTTAATGGAAATATGGTCAAAGTCCTTGGGTGGTATGACAACGAATGGGGTTACAGCAACCGGCTGGTAGACCTCGTGACGTTCGTTGGCGCACAGCTCTAGTGCGCACCCTGCGCGATCTTGTACTGCCAGGATCGACCATTGCACTGCGGTGTGATTTGAATGTTCCGCTGAATGCGGAAGGTCACATCACCGACGATCTACGGATCGTGGCTGCCTTATCAACAATAAATGCGTTGCGAGAAGCTGGTTCACGCATCGTCATCCTGGCTCATCTGGGCCGGCCGAAAGGGGTCATCGTCCCTGAGTTGTCCCTTGCCCCGGTTGCGGAGCGACTCTCCCAGTTACTGAAAACTCCGGTCGGTTTTTCGTCAGACCCAGCCAATGATCACGCGGTCATTGTCGGCCTGAAAGACGGTGACGTCGTACTTTTGGAAAACACCAGATTTGATCCACGGGAAACGAGTAAGGACCCGCAACAACGTTTAGAACTCGCGCGAACCTGGGCGGCGTGGGCAGACGCCTACGTGAGCGACGGCTTTGGAGTTGTCCACCGGGAACAAGCATCCGTTACCGACCTCCCCACCCTTGTTCCCAACGCTGCTGGGTTACTCGTGGAACGTGAGTGTGATGTTTTCAGCGCGCTGCTTGAGGGAGCGGATCGCCCCTACACGGTGATTCTCGGTGGAAGCAAGGTTGGCGACAAATTGGGTGTCATTGAATCCCTACTCCCCAAGGTTGACAATCTGCTTATTGGTGGCGGGATGTCGTACACATTTTTGCTCGCCATGGGTTTGGAAATTGGGGACTCGATTTCACAACCTGACTTGGTGAAAAGTGTCCAGGGTTTTCTTACCCAAGCGGGTGAAACTGGTGTCAATGTAATGCTGCCGGTTGACTTTGTTGTTGCAGATCGATTCGCACCCGATGCGCACACGCAGATTGTGGATCGTGATGGGATTCCCGCTGACCAAATGGGGCTCGACATCGGTCCGAAAACCCGCGAACGTTACGCCGCGGTAATTGCGCAATCCGCCACGATAGTCTGGAATGGACCGATGGGGGTTTTTGAAATGGAAGCCTTCTCGGGTGGCACCCTCGCGGTGGCCCAAGCGATGGCAGCGGCACCGGGTTACACGGTGATTGGTGGAGGAGACTCGGCCGCTGCGGTTCGCATTCTTGACGTTGATCACCTCAAATTTGACCACATCAGTACCGGTGGTGGTGCCAGCCTAGAATTCTTGGAGGGTAAAAAACTACCCGGACTCACGGTATTGGAAGGTAGTAAATAATGGCGAAGAGTGATAGCCGGGTGCCGCTGATGGCGGGTAACTGGAAAATGAACATTAATCATTTTGAAGCCATCGCCTTAGTCCAAAAGTTGGCGTTCTCCCTTAATGAGGCCGACTTCGCAGCGGTCGATGTCGTAGTCATCCCTCCATTTACCGACTTGCGGTCGGTTCAAACATTGATTGAAGGCGATAAGTACGACATCAAATACGGTGCACAGGATCTTTCACCGCACGTAAAAGGTGCGCACACCGGTGATATTTCGGGTGCGATGCTCGCAAAGTTGGGTTGCAGTTTCGTGTTGACCGGACATAGTGAACGCCGCGCCAACCACGGGGAGAGTAATGCGGTCGTGAATGCGAAAACCCACGCCGCATTGGCCTGCGGAATGGTGCCGATTGTTTGTGTTGGAGAATCACGCGACATCCGTGAAGCGGGCAACACCATTGAATTCGTTCTGGACCAAGTATCCGAGTCCCTCACCGGCGTCAGCGCCGAAGCAATGGGTGACCTGGTAATCGCCTATGAACCAGTCTGGGCCATTGGCACGGGTGCGGTAGCTACGCCGGCTGATGCCCAAGAAGTCTGCTTCGCGATTCGCAAACATGTGAGTGACACGTGGAGTCCAGAGGCATCCAAGAGCCTTCGAATTCTTTATGGCGGATCGATCAAGTCCGACAACGTGGCGGCCCTGATGGCCCAATCTGATGTGGACGGGGGTCTTGTGGGCGGGGCGAGCTTGGACCCGACTGAGTTTGTCGGGATCATTCGCTACCGGATGCACCCGGCTGACCTATAGTTCCCTCGTGGGCATATCCTGACGTTCGGCTTTATCTCATAATCGAAAGGCTCCGACCCGGTAATGCTTACAGCCTTAACCATCTCGCTCGCGGTGATTCTTATTATTACCAGCGTGCTGCTGATCGTTCTTATTCTGTTGCATCGCGGCAAAGGTGGCGGTTTGTCCGACCTTTTCGGCGGTGGGGTGACTTCCTCTGTCGGTGGCTCCTCGGTGGCGGAAAAGAACCTGGACCGCCTCACGGTGGGCTTGGGACTCATTTGGGCGGCTTCCATTGTTGCGGTGGGTCTTCTCGTTAGAACCGGTTCCTAGTCACGATTTTGTCCTGCACACTCGACGTTCTTCAATTCACAATATCGTTTCGCAAAAGGAGTAAATAATGGCCGGTGGAAGCGCAATTCGAGGTAGTCGCGTTGGTGCAGGTCCCATGGGTGAGGCCGAGCGCGGCGAGGCGGCGCCTCGATTTTTTGTGTCATTCTGGTGCAGTCGTAGTCACGAATCAAAGCCCAGTTTTGCCATCGAAGCCGAAGTTCCGCAAGAGTGGGACTGTCCACGGTGTGGACTTCCTGCCGGACCGGATAAAGAGAACCCACCCATGCCACCAAAGGTTGAGCCGTACAAGACCCATTTGGCCTATGTCAAAGAGCGTCGTTCGGACAAAGATGGCGCAGCGATCTTGCAAGAGGCAATTGATAAATTACACGGTAACTAGTAGGTCGGTTAAGGCGTACAGTTCGGCCGCTTCAAGCCCGCGGGCCGGGGTTGTTGCAATAACGCCGGCAGGTGCCATGATCCGGTTGAGGGCTTCCCGTTTGGTTTCCCCTCCAATGAGTAACACTGTGCAATTCGAATTATTCAGGGTGGGCAAACTTAGGGTTACCCGCTCCGGCGGTGGCTTAGGTGAATCGTGCACCGCCACCGCGACCGAGCGGGAATCCAACTCGGGTCGATTGGGAAATAATGAGGCAATATGCCCGTCGGGACCGACACCGGCAAATACAAGCGTAAAACGTGGTGGCCGGCCACCGGCTCCGAATGTCAGGAGAGCACGACCGTATTCATCCGCCGATTCTTCTACGGTGTGGCAC
>JBDNFV010000171.1:0-10522 GCA_041689635.1 Candidatus Nanopelagicales bacterium
AGCATTCCAAAAATTGCAACGGCCTTGAGAATTACCATCCACCATGGGTCGGTTCCAAAGAAACCGAATGAAGAACCACTCATGCGGGACCTCCCTTGACGACAACGACGTCACCATAGCCACAACCAAGTTGCGCATAAATATGTGATCCCGGTGAGTTCATGGGAAGCCATACGCTTTCACCAGAGACCTTGGCGACCTGTACCGGCAGGGTGATCGAACCCTTCGGACCGGTAACGGTGATTACTTCGGGTTGGCCCAGTTCGTCAAACAACGCAGAATTCACGCTCACAACTGATGGGCGCGCGGTTGCCGCTAAATGAGGCTCCCCTTCTTGCATCACACCTGAATCGATCAGCAAGCGCCATGTTGCCACGGTTGTTCCAGACGCCGGGACGGCTTCAACGGGATTCAACTCTGGGCGTGGACCCGACCAAGGGAGGAGTGAGTTCATTTCTTTTCGAAGTGCGCGCGTATCACCATTTAACTGGGAATCCATTGCGCTCGCCAACATGGAGAGCACCCCGGCGTCGGAAAGGGTCAATGCCTCGCGGAACGCGGCACTAAAGGGCTTACTCCGGCCTTCCCAATTCATAAAGGATCCCGATTTTTCGGTGACCACGGCAACGGGGAATACGACACTTGCCCGCTGGGTGATTTCCGAGTGGTGATTTTCAAGCGCCACAACAAAGTCGGCGCCTTCAATTCCGGCAATAAGTTCACCGCCATCGGGCAGATCGGCTGGATCCAGGCCAGCGGTCACGATTGCCTTAATCGATCCATGTGTAATCGCCGCAATTAATTCGGCGCCAGCAAGTCCCGCCTGCGGAAGTGAATCGGCGTCGATATTCCACAACTGCGCGATCTCAGCGCGAGCTACCGGCTCGGTCATTGGTCGACCACCGGGAAGTAAACCTGCCAACGCACCTGCATCAAGTGCACCTCGTTCACCAGCACGTCGGGGCACCCAGGCAATGCGTGCGCCAGTTTTTGCGCCCAGTTCGCAAACCGCGGTCAGCGTTCCCGGACTAGAGGAAGCACGTTCCCCTACCAAAATAATTGAATTGCGGTTCAGCGCACCCACGAGATCAGGATCAAGGTTTGCGATCACGTGGGCTTCAGAGCCGGCCTTCGCTTGAATCCAGTTCGCGTTAAGTTTTTCACTCCCCAGTGAATAAAGTGGGCCAACCGTGTGAACCGTAACTCCTTTTTTGGCACCCTTGCGTAAACGTAGGAACAGAATCGGTGATTCATCTTCTGGTTCAAAGCCCACGAGCACAACCTGTGAGGCGGACTCCACGTCAGCGTAGGTGATTTCCAACGTCTTTCCAGCTACATGAGCCACCAAAAATTCTGCTTCTTCGGTTGAGCCGGCGCGCGCCCGGAAGTCAATGTTGTCACTTCCTAACACAACTCGGGCAAACTTCGAATATGCGTAAGCGTCTTCGACGGTGAGTCGGCCACCAACAAGCACCGCCGAAGTTCCGGCAGCCGTCAAACCTGAAGCGGCAAAGTGCATTGCCTCAGGCCAGGATGCCGGACGAAGTTCACCATTTTCACGAATCAGGGGGGATTCAACTCGACCAGAAGACAGGTATGCGAATGCGAAGCGGCCCTTGTCGCAACTCCAATCCTCATTTACTTCTGGGTCATCCCATGCCAGTCGACGGGTGACTGTGCCTCGGCGGTAATCGGTGCGAAGTGAACACCCTGATGCGCAGTGTTCGCACGTGGTGGGAACAGAGACCAAGTCAAACGGTCTCGAACGGAAGCGGTACGACGCACTTGTCAGAGCGCCAACCGGACAAATCTGAACCACGTTGCCCGAGAAGTACGAGTCAAACGGCTCGTCATTTGCGGTACCGACCTGTTGTTGGGAACCGCGTTCCAGCAACTCGAGGGAAGCGTCTCCGGCGATCTCGTCCGCGAAACGGGTGCAACGCGCGCACGAGACACACCGCTCACGATCGAGGAGAATCTCGGCATTTATGTTGATAGGTTTAAGGAAGGTACGCTTTTCACCTTCAAATCTCGAGTCCGCGCGACCCACGCTCATGGCTTGATTTTGTAACGGGCACTCGCCACCCTTGTCGCATACTGGACAATCGAGGGGATGGTTTACCAGCAAAAATTCCATGACGCCCTCTTGGGCGATCCGTGCCATTTCTGATGAACGCTGGGTCCGAACATTCATGCCGTCGGTGAGCACCTGTGCACAAGCCGGTTGGGGCTTCGCGACCCCATCAATTTCAATGAGACAGGCGCGACAGGCGGCAACCGGCGCCAGCAGAGGGTGATCGCAGAAGCGAGGAATCTCAATACCAATCTGCTCGGCGGCGCGAATAACGAGGGTCCCTTTGGGCACGTCCATTTCAATGCCGTCAATGACGACACTGACCGTGTCGACTTTTTCGGTGTGATTCGTCACGGTCATGTCGCGCGCGCTCCCGAAAAGACGTATGAGGCAATTGGATCGAACGCCTCGTCGGCACTGGTGTGTGTCGCAGCGGTGAATTCGTCGCGGAAATATTTCATGGCCGCCGGATACGGTGTTGCCGCAGCGTCACCGAGTGCGCAGAATGAGCGACCGGCGATCTGCCCGCACAATGTGGTCAGTGTTTCCATTTCGCCCTCGGTACCGTGGCCGTGCTCAAACTTTTCCAAAACTCCGGTGATCCAATAGGTGCCCTCGCGGCAGGGGGTGCACTTTCCGCAGGACTCATGCTTGTAAAACTCAAGCCAGCGGGTAACCGCTTTGACAACCGACACCGTTTGGTCAAAGACCATGGGGGTTCCTGTTCCCAACATGGTTCCAGCCTCGGCCATTGCTTCATAGGTCAAGGGGAGGTCCAGATGATCCGCTGTCAGCATAGGGACGCTGGACCCACCGGGAAGCCAAAACTTGAGTTCAGCGCCCGGACGCATGCCACCGGCGTAGTCGAGTAACTCGCGCATTGTGATTCCCAGCGGTGCTTCATAGATACCTGGTCGTTGTACGTGACCTGACACGGCAAACACTTTAAATCCGGGTGACTTCTCTGTGCCAAATTGACGGAACCATTCAACGCCGCGATCAATAATGTAGGGGATATTGGCAATCGTCTCAGTGTTGTTAATGACCGTCGGGGATGAATAAAGTCCGGCAACGGCAGGAAAAGGCGGCTTCAAACGTGGCTGTCCACGATAACCTTCGAGTGAGTCAAGGAGTGCGGTTTCTTCACCGCAAATATAGGCGCCGGCACCAGCGTGGACGGTGACTTCAAGGTCGAAACCTGAACCGTGAATGTTTTTACCGATCAGGCCCGCCTCGCGAGCTTGCCGTACGGCAAAAGCAACCTTGCGGATCGCCGCCGGGACTTCACCGCGGATATAAATAAAGGCATGATGTGCCCGGATAGCAAATGAGGTGATGATGACGCCTTCGACGAGTGCGTGCGGGTTTGCCATCATGATGGGGATGTCCTTACATGCACCCGGCTCAGACTCGTCGGCGTTTACCACCAGGTAGTGCGGCTTTCCGTCATTTTGGGGGACAAATGACCACTTCAATCCGGTAGGGAATCCGGCTCCCCCACGTCCGCGGAGCCCACTGTCCTTTACCATTGTGATGATCTCATCGGGATCGGTCTTGAGTGCTTTTGCGAGTGCTTCGTATCCACCGTGGCGCTGGTAACCGTCAAGTGTGTAGAGCTCGGGGTCATCCCAGTGCTCAGTAATTACGGGTGTCAATTTCATTATTGCTGCCCTCCAGACTTTGCAATTCTTAAACCTGCAAGCATTTTTTCATCAACGCAATTTCCAATGGTCGCCAAGTCATCTTCGGCCATAGCGAGTGTGTGTTCCGTTGCTTGGAAGTCACGAATCATCGGTCCCCGCGTTGACCACACTTCTTCACCGGCGGCAAGTTTGTCAATAACGTCTACCGCGCTTTGGGGAGTTACGTCGTCCATGAATTCCCAGTCAATTGTCATGACGGGTGCGTGGGTGCAAGCCGCTTGGCACTCAATGCGCTCCAACCAGAAATTTCCGTCAGCAGATGGACCGTTGTGTGTTGCGCCCAATCGCTCCGCTACCCGCTTGTAGACAGCATCTCCGCCGAGGAGACCGCACAGAGTGTTGATGCAAATCCCAATGTGATGTTTTCCCACCGGGCTGTACTTGTACATGGTGTAAAACGTTGCCACCGCGGTTACCTCGGCATGGGTGATTTCAAGTTCCTCCGCGCAAGCCGCAATACCTTCGGTGGTTACTTGGTCTTGTTCGGCCTGCACCAAGTGCAGCATGGGTAGGAGTGCCGAACGCGGATTCGGGTAACGTCCGGCAAGCTCTCGCATTTTGATTCGAGTTGGTTCAGTTATCACGTGTTACTCGTTTCTCTGCGGGATTAATCTGTGACATTTAGCGGTCCACTCCGCCCATTACCGGGTCGATGCTGGCAACCGCGGCGATTACGTCAGCGATCATCGAACCTTCACTCATAGCGGCGACCGCTTGCAAATTATTAAACGACGGATCCCGGAAGTGCACGCGATAGGGCCTGGTGCCGCCGGTACTCACAACATGGGCACCGAGTTCACCGCGTGGTGACTCGATCGGAACATAAACTTGACCGGCCGGGACACTAAAACCTTCGGTTACTAATTTGAAATGGTGAATGAGTGCTTCCATGGACTCGCTCATAATTTTTTGAATGTGTTCGGGTGAGTTTCCTTGCCCGTCTCCACCGATTGACAATTGTGATGGCCAAGCAATTTTCTTGTCGGCGATCATGACCGGGCCGGGCACGAGTCGATCAAGGCACTGGTCGACAATATTGAGTGACTCACGCATTTCTGCTATCCGGATTAAGAAACGGCCGTACGCATCGCAGGTGGTTTGGGTCGGCACGTTGAATTCATAGTTTTCATAACCGCAATAGGGCGCACTTTTGCGAAGGTCATGCGGTAATCCAGTTGAACGCAGCACCGGACCGGTCATGCCGAGTGCGGTACATCCGGTGAGGTCAAGGTAACCAACACCTACCGTTCGACCCATCCAGATCGCATTGCCCACCAACAGGTCGGCCGTGTCTTTGAGTCGTTTGCGCAACAGCACAACCGTCTCGCGGATCTTTTCTTCCGCGCCATTTGGTAAATCAATGGCCACTCCGCCTGGGCGGATGTAGGCGCTGTTCATGCGCAATCCGGAGACCATCTCGAAAATGTCGAGAACCAGTTCGCGCTCGCGGAAGCCGAAAATCATGGCGGTGAGGGCGCCAAGTTCCATCCCACCTGTGGCAAGTGCCACCAAGTGCGATGAGACTCGATTGAGTTCCATCATCATGACTCGGATGACGTTGGCACGTTCAGGGATCTGGTCTTCGATTCCCAGCAGCCGCTCAACGGAGAGGCAATATGCGGTTTCATTGAACATCGGTGCTAAGTAATCCATGCGGGTTACATAGGTGACACCTTGAACCCAGGTGCGAAACTCCATGTTTTTTTCAATTCCGGTGTGCAAGAAGCCAATGCCGCATCGCGCTTCGACAACGGTTTCGCCCTCAAGTTCCAAGATCATGCGAAGCACACCGTGCGTTGATGGGTGTTGCGGTCCCATGTTGACAACGATTCGCTCATTCTCACCCTCGGGCGCGGCAGCGATGGAGTCCCAGTCGCCTCCGCCAAGGTTGTAGACGGTGCCTTCGGTGGTGTCGTAGGAACCAGAGAACGGATCGGCATTTGTAAAGTCTGTGGCAGTCATCAGTTGTACGACCTCCGGTGCTCAGGTGAAGGGATCGTTGCACCTTTGTATTCAATGGGGATTCCGCCCAAGGGATAGTCCTTGCGTTGTGGATGACCCACCCAGTCATCCGGCATTTCAATGCGCGTTAATGCAGGATGGCCATCAAAAATAATTCCGAAAAAGTCCCACGTTTCGCGTTCGTGCCAATCCGCGGACGGGTACAACGCAACGAGCGAGGGGAGATGTCGGTCCGCGTCAGGGATGCTCACTTCGACCCGGATTCGGCGGTTATGAGTGATGGACAGCAAACTGTAAACGATGTGCAGCTCGCGATCCGCATCTTCGGGGAAATGGACGCCACTAACGCTGGTACACATTTCAAACCGCAGTGCAGGTTCGTCACGGCATTCGGTCATGAATGAAATGAGATGCTCTGCCTTCACATGGAAAGTCATCTCGCCACGATCGATAACGATCTTTTCAACGACCCCGCTTACACCTGCATCAAGTAACGACAGTGCGAGTTCTTCCGCTACTTCGTCGAACCAGCCACCGAAGGGGGGCAGCGAAGCGCCGGGCATGACGATCGGCGCAACCAATCCACCGAACCCGCTTGTATCGCCGGAACCTGACGTACCAAATGAGCCTTTACGAACACCGACAAGATCAATTTCGGTAGTGCCCAAGGGAACTACGGGGAGTTCGCTCATTGCATCAGGCCTTTCATTTCCAGGACTGCTGGCGCAGCAAGGGCAACCCGCTCCTGCTCAACGATCTGCTTTTTGCGGTTTACGCCAAGTTTCATGTCTTGAATTTCGTCATGGATTTTTAGGATTGCATCGATGAGCATCTCAGGTCGTGGTGGGCATCCGGGAAGATAGACGTCAACGGGGACAACGTGGTCGACCCCTTGGACCACGGCGTAATTGTTGAACATTCCGCCACTGGATGAACACACGCCCATCGCGAGCACCCATTTTGGATCTGGCATTTGGTCGTAGATTTGACGCAATACCGGCGCCATTTTTTGGCTAACCCGGCCGGCGACAATCATCAGATCTGCCTGACGTGGTGATGCGCGGAAAACTTCCATGCCAAAACGGGCAATGTCATATCGGGGGCCGCCCGTTGCCATCATTTCAATTGCGCAACAAGCCAAACCGAAAGTGGCTGGCCAGAGTGAACCCTTACGTGCGTAGCCGGCCACCTGCTCAACCGTTGTCAGCAAAATTCCCGAGGGCAACTTCTCTTCAAGACCCATTAATCCCACTCCAATCCGCCGCGGCGCCACTCGTATGCATATGGCAAAGATAAATTTATCAGGAAAAGAAAGATTGCGATTAATCCAAATGCGCCGAGCGCATCGGCGGAAACTGCCCACGGGTAGAGGAAAACCAGCTCAATATCAAAAATGATGAACATCATGGCGGTCAGGTAAAATTTCACCGGGAACCGCCCGCCACCCATCGGCTGTGGCGTCGGTTCAATTCCGCATTCGTAAGCGGCATATTTCGCCCGGTTGTAGCGTTTGGGCCCGGTAAAACTGGCGATGACGACGGAGAAGACGGCAAAGCCGAAGGCCAAGACCCCGAGCACCAAAATTGGTGTGTAGACGTTCACTCGGGACCTTTCACCTGCTCTACGACTGAGATTTATCCGGCCACAACGATAAGGGAATATCTTGAGCGATTGTGAATTGCTTCACTATCCCTCCAAGCATAGTGGTCAATCCTTTCCAGCAATTGCCCGGTGGATGCTCACGATTCCCCCGGTGAAATTACGCCATTGGACGTCGCGCCAACCAGCTTTCGCGATATCGACCGCCAATTCTTTCTGGGTTGGCCAAGCCCGAATCGACTCGGCCAAATAACGATATGCGTCTGGACTTGACGACACTCGATCCGAGAGCGCCGGTAGCGCCGCCATCAAGTATTCGGTGTACACCTTGCGAAGTGGCGCCAGCGTTGGGTGGGAGAACTCACAAATCACCAGAACTCCGCCGGGTTTGATGACCCGGTGGAATTCGTCTAACGCCAACATTCGGTCAGCGACGTTACGCAGTCCAAATGAAATGGTGACCCGATCAAAACATGCATCACCGAATGGCAGTGCCAACGCATCTGCTGCCACGAAGGGGAGAGTTGGGTTTCGGGCTTTACCAACTTCTAACATTCCTAGTGAAAAGTCCGCGGCAATAACCTGTGCTCCCGTCGCGGTAAAGGCAGCCGTGGAAGTGCCGGTGCCGGCTGCAATGTCAAGAACGAGGTGGCGTGGTTCGAGGGTGAGAGCTGTGCGAACCGCGCTGCGCCAGCGGCGGGTTTGTCCAAGCGCCAAAATGTCATTTGTGATGTCGTATTTGGCAGCGACAGCATCAAACATTGCGGCTACTTCGGCTGGATCTTTATCCAAGTTCGCTCTGGCCACTGCAATAGTCTGTCAGAGATCGCGCCAGGTGCGAACTACAGTTTCAAGTGGTTGAAATCATTGGGTAGCCGTAGGCTCCCGTGGTGAGTACGTTTGAGCAGTCGGGGGCGATACCCGATCAAGAGCACCTGACGTTCCGCACCCGGGCACTCGATCACGATATTGAGCTGTTACGCCATCTGCCGGTGGACAACCCACTTGCCTGGGTCCGCGGTGGAGAAGGACTCATCGGTTGGGGGGTTGCGGCCCGGTTGCAAGTCCGTGGTGACGAAACTTTCTCCCGAACCCAGCGTTGGTGGAACCGTCTTTTGACTAATGCCCGCGTTGAGGACACGGTGAGTCTGCCGGGAACCGGACCCGTTGCCTTCGCCTCATTTGCCTTTGATCTCAATAATCTGTCCGAAGTTGTCGTACCCAGCGTGGTGGTCGGTAAACGTGGCGGACAAACGTGGATGACCACGATCGGTTCCGCCAGCACCGCCCTCCCACCCGTTTCGGTACCGGTGGGACCCCGGGCGGTTGTTTGGGCCGAAGGAAGTGTCCAGCCTTGGGAGTGGGAGCAGGCCGTGGCAACCGCGGTTACCCGAATCGATGCCGGTGAACTCGACAAGGTAGTTCTCGCTCGCGATCTCGTCGCCCACGTTGATGGAAGCCTTGATGTTCGCTTCCTCATTAATGCACTCGCGCAGGCCTACCCCACCTGTTGGACGTTTGTGGTTGAGGACCTCTTCGGCGCGACTCCGGAGTTACTCGTTCGGCGTATCGGTGATCTGGTCATGAGTCGGGTTCTGGCTGGAACGGTTCGGCGCCAAGGAGATAAAAGCACCGATGCCGATTTAGCGTCTGATCTCATGAAAAGCCGGAAGGATTTGGCCGAGCATGAGTACGCGGTTCACTCCGTCGCGAAAGCACTCGCAACCCACTGCACGGACCTTGATGTCCCCGATCAACCGCGCGTTCTTGAACTCGCAAATGTGCAACATCTCGCAACAGATGTCACCGGCCAGCTGGCAAGCCAAGCCCCCATCTTGTCACTTGTTGCGTCATTGCACCCCACAGCCGCCGTGTGCGGGACCCCAACCGAGCGGGCCAAACTCATGATTGCCGAGCTTGAAGGAATGAACCGCGGACGCTACGCCGGCCCGGTTGGTTGGTTCGATCAGCGGGGCGATGGTGAATTCGGGATTGCCCTACGATGCGCGAAAATTGATCACGACGCTGGAACGGTGCGCTCGTTCGCCGGCTGCGGAATCGTTGCTGGGTCGATTCCCGAGTTAGAACTGGCCGAGTCGGCTGCAAAACTTGCCCCGGTGCGCGACGCACTCGAAAGTAGTTAATTAATCATTACTTTTTCAAATGCGTTAACAGCAAGTCCAAATTCAGGGGCTGGCACCTGCACCCAGTCATGATTGAGTAGCAATTTGCGCATCACCGGATTGTCGTTGAGCACATAAGCCACCAATTTGGTAAAGCCCAACCGGGTGGCCAAGTCCTGTGAATGCTTGAGCAGAATCTTTCCAATTCCTTGACCCTGAAATTGATCCTCAACCAAGTAGGCAATTTCACCGGTTTGCACATCGGTTGCCGAAAGTGGAAATACATTTGCCAAGGCCATCAATTGATTGTTTCGATCAGTCACGACGAGAGTGACTCCCCTGTGGCCTCCGCTCACCCGCCGCAGGTTTTCTTCGCGCCACGAATTTTTCGGAGTGAAGTAACGCTGATAGATGGATTTCTCTGACGACCTTATGTGTAATTGTTCAACCGCTTCCGTGTCCTCGGGACGAGCCAGCCGAACCAGCACTGGCTTGTTGTTGGTGAGTTCCTCTACCCACCCGTATTCACTCGTTACGCCACTTGCAGTGACCAAGGCTTCGACTAGTTCCAACAGCGCTGAGGCGCGCTGATACTCAACCTGGGTGAAAGGCGCGCCCTCGCGTCGCAAAATCACGTGCTGATCCAAGGTCCATTGCAGCCTTAACACACGTTCTGAAGAGTTCTCGCCACTTGTTGCTTCAACGACCTCCCACGACTGGGCCAGAATCAGGTCCGCTGCTGCTTGGGGCGCAAACGCTGGAGTTGTTGCCAGAATGCTGCTGAGCCTGAGTACCCGGGTTGCAACATCAACGGTGTCATTTTCATTACCACTTGCGACAATGACATCTTTGCCAACTGAATCTATGGCTTGCCGCAGGGTTGCTCGGTCCATCTTCGCGGGAGTTTTTAAAATGGCGTCAATTTGTTGTTCTCCGCTTGTTAGGTCAACCGAGGTTAATTGAACAACCGCCACATCAAGCATGGATAGCATTCGAAGTAGCCTCGCCGTTGACGCAGGTGCACCCGAAAGTGTTGTTCGGATCCGCCAAAAATTTGGTAA
>JBDNFV010000172.1:0-28056 GCA_041689635.1 Candidatus Nanopelagicales bacterium
AAGCCTGCCAGATAGGAAAGATGCACTTTTGCCTTGTAATGGCCGTACGGCTCAATGCTGACAAGCGGTATCCCCAACTTTAGAGCGATATCGCCGATGGGTTCCATGGTGGCAGCCTGGGCGATGTCAATGTCAGAGAGCATGGGCGATCCTTAACTGGTGTGGGTCACGGACAAAGCGGCGTGAATCTCCTGCAAAACGAGCGGCAGGATCTGCGCTACGTCACCGACAATGATGTAGTCCGCGTGACTCATGATCGTTGCATCCGGGTCAGAGTTAATCGCGATCAGCGTCTTACTGTTTTTGCACCCGGCAAGATGTTGGGTTGCGCCACTGATTCCGCAGGCAAGATACAAATCCGGAGCAACCTTGGTGCCTGTCTGTCCCACCTGTTCCGAGTGTGGTCGCCAACCTGCACTTGTGACAACTCGGGTGCAACCAACAGCGCCACCAAGGGCACCGGCGATCTCTTCCAGGATGCCAAAACCCTCAGGTCCACCCATACCCCGACCACCGGAAACAATGACCTTCGCCTCTGGCAAGGTCACTCCACCCGTTGCCGCACCGACCCGTTTGAGTACCTGCACGGACAGATCACGTTCACTTACGGTTGCCGTGATTTCTTGGATGATGCCAGGTGCAGGGTGGGTTGATGCTTGCGTGCTGTGTGGAAAAACTGTTGCGATCAGGACATCGGAATACACGTCAACGTCCTCCTCTAAGTTACCGGCCCAGCGAGCCCGAACAATCTTGTGTGGTTCGCCAGCGGTGATGCGGTAGCAATCGGCAGTAAACGGCCGATCAGTGATCGCCGCAACGTGAGCCAGTACTTCATTTCCTCGGGGACTACTGGCGGCGATGAGTGTCGTCGCACCCGTTGCGACGAGGCGTTCCACCAGGACGCGCGCGGCGGCCAGTGGGGCATAATCGGCGTAACCGGAGATGTCGGCAATGACCACGACCTGGGCGCCGTACTCTCCGAGTTCAGCCGCAGCGCTTATTGGGTTAAGCCCGGTTGAAGCGCCACCGATGAGGACCGCATGGACGTCAGAGTCAATATTTCGGGCGAAGGTGAGCGCTTGAAAAGTCAAAGGATCGACGACCCCTCGATCATGGTCGGCGTATACCAAAATCATTGCATGACTCCAATCTGCTTGAACACGTCAATCAGGGCTTTTGCTGCTTCTTGCCCGCTTCCCAAGTTCGTCGCCCCTTTACTGGTTGACACCGGAACGCGCAGGGAGGTACGAACGCTGGTTGGGGCTGGAATAGTGATTGTGACCTGATCAATTGGTTTCTTACGTGCCTTGATCCGGCCCGGCACCGACGGGTAGCGGGGAATATTAAGCCCATCTAGCACCGTAATTACTGCAGGCAGATTCACTTCGTAAACTTCGCGGCTTGTTCCCACGGCGCGCTCACACGTTGCGGTGCCCTGCTCACAGCTGAGTCCTTTCACGTTGGTGACGACCGGTAGGCCCAGGGCATGGGATATTCGAATGCCGGTTTGGTAGCCACCCGAGTCCACGCTTTCAGAACCGAGAAGGATGAGATCAAAACTCGTCGCATCCTGATTAATTGCTTGGGCGAGCATTGCGGCGGCGGCCTGGGAGTCAACTTCGGCTCCATCGGTTTCGATCAAGACGGCCCGGTCCGCACCGATTGCCAACTGCTCGCGAAGTTGTTCCAGAGACTCGGCAGAGCCCACAGAGAAAAGTGTGATGCTGCCCCCGTGCGCTTCGATCAAGCGCACGGCGGCTTCTACAGCATTTTCTTCATGGGGGCTTAAAGTCGCGCCGATGCGCGATGTGTCAATTGACATTGAGTCATCGTTGAGAATAAAGGTGCTACCGACGAGGGGTACTCGCTTCACACACACTGCAATATCCATGGCAAAACTCCTGTCTCGTTAATGAGCGACTTAAGAACGAACCCGCTCGTTGTCTGGATCAAAAAGTGGCTTACTTCCCACAACTGCGACCGTGCACGGAAAGCGGTCACCCATGTACTCGATTGCGAGTCCCTGTCCAACTTTTGCGTACTCCGGCGGGAGATACGACATGATGACATGTTTGCCAAGAGACGGCGCCGAACCGGCACTATTTGCAAATGAACGTCGACCCTTCGCGTCGATGAGCAACTCACCTGCACGAGTTACTACCGGTTCCCAACCCAGTGGGAATCGCTTCTCCCCGGTTGATGACGTGTGGTCGTCAATAAACAACGAGCACAAAATCGTGATGGGTTCCACGCTTCGATGCGCGACATAGGCTTCTTTGCCCACGAAGTCTTGGTCCTTGACCTTGGGGAAAACCATGCCCGCCTCGACCATGTTGTAGCTGGTCTCCAACTCATTCCCGTAGGCGCGGTAACTCTTCTCCAAGCGACCGGTTCCAACGGTTGCGCCTGCGCCCGCCGCGATAAGTCCGTGGGGTTGGCCGGCTTCCCAGATCTTGTCCCACAGCGCCAAACCGGTTTCCACGGGCAGGTACAACTCCCAGCCCAGTTCGCCAACATAGGAAATACGAGACGCAAGGACCCGAATGTTGCCGATTTCGATCAGACGACATGTTGCAAATGGGAATCCCTCATTGCTCACGTCGTCGCTGGTAATGGACTCGAGAACCTTGCGAGCGTTGGGTCCCCACACACCGATTGTCGTCATACCAGAGGTGAGATCGGAAATATGCGCCGTACCATCCGCGGGCAGGTTATTGGCGAAAGCCTTTTTGTCCGCCATACCGTGTGCACCACCGGTGACAACCCGGAAATGGTTTTTACCCAGTCGCATGACGGTGAGATCGGCTTTGAATCCACCATTTGCGGCAAGTACCGGCGTGTAGATTGTTTTACCCGGTGCGACATCCATCTGGCGGACAACGGTTTTCTGCACAACGTCGAGGGCTTTGGGCCCGGTCACGTCGAATATGACGAATGCGGTGAGGTCGGCTATGGCGCAGGTCTCACGCAATTGCAGGTGCTCCGCGTTGATGATCGGTGACCACCAGCGTGATTCCCACTCGGCGGTACGCGGCATGACGGCATCGCCGAACTTTTCAACGAGAGGCGCGTTAGCTTGATACCACTGGGGGCGTTCCATTCCGCCGGCTTCGAAGAAGAATGCTCCGAGTGCTTTTTCGCGTTCATAAAAAGGTGAAACTCGGACGCCGCGTAGTGATTCCCATTGTTCGGAAGGGTGCACGATTCCATACATTTTGTTGAAACCTTCGGAGCAGCGGGCTTGAATGTATTCGTGACTGAGTTGGAAGTCTTGGAAGCGAGAATATTCCTCGCCGTGGAAGTCAATTTCGGAAACACCCAGGACCATGTCTTCGGCAATGGCGCGACCAACACCTGGACCTTCTTTGACCCACACGGCGGAGGCGGACCACAGTCCTTTGACGTGTGGTGCTTCACCAAGGATTGGCATCCCGTCCGGAACCAGTGAGAGCAATCCATTGATTGCGTACTTCTCGCCGATTGACTCATCGCCCACAATGTCAGGCATCAGTTCGAGTGCGTGCTCATCCTGTAGATCGAAGTCCTCTTGGGTGAAGGGGAATTCGGTGGGGGAAAGGGCGGCTTCGGCATTACTTGGAATGTCTTCAACCTTGTACAAAATTGGACGGTGCGCATAGGAGCCGATTTCCAATCCGGTGCCGTGCTGCCGCTCGTACATATTCGTATCCATGTCCCGCACGACCGGGTATTCAATGTCGGACTTCGCATTCAGAAACATGGGAACTGGCCCAATGTCCTTCATCTGGTGCACCGCCGGTGTCAAAGGGATGGATACCCCAGCCATGGCGGCAAGTTTTGGACCCCAACATCCAGTTGCGATTACGACGTACTCGCAGTCAATTTCACCCTTGTCGGTGACGACGCTCTTAATCCGATCGTCTTCGACAACAATGTCGAGAACTTCAGTGTTGGATGAGACGGTCAAGGCTCCCTTTTCCATGGCATCTTCACGCATCAGGGTTCCCATGCGCAGCGAGTCCACAACGCCGGCCGAGGTTGTTTGGAACCCGCCAAGAATAATGGATTCATCGATGTAAGGAACGATCGCTTTGACTTCGGCTGGAGTGAGGAGCGAGGAATGATCAATACCGAATGAGCGTGCAGACTGCATCCGACGATGGAATTCCTGCATCCGCTCGGGTGTGCGGGCAACCTCAATGCCACCGGATTCAACAAAGACACCAAACTCTTTGTATTGACGCATGCTGTCCAACGTCAACTCTGACATTTCCTTCGTGTGGTCAACGGGAAAAATAAAGTTTGATGCGTGACCGGTTGAGCCACCCGGATTGGGCAGTGGCCCTTTATCAATCTGGACGATGTCGGTCCACCCAAGTTTCGCCAAATGGTAGGCAACGGAGTTACCCACAATTCCCGCGCCGATTACTACGACCTTGGCCTTTGCTGGCAATGTACTCATCTTCGTTCCTTTGCTGATCTTGTTAGGTGGCTTATTTCTGGTGAACTACAGGGCTTTGCGCATTTCGTCTTCAAAGTCGTTGATATGTCTGCCCATGATCTCTATTGCCAACTCAGCATTGGAGTCTCGGATGGCTGACAAAAGACCCGTGTGTTCTTCAACGGCGTGCTGAAGATTCTCAACCCGGTCAAGTGCCAAGAACCAGATACGTAGGGCGTGCGTGTAATAACGGGTGAGGTCAGAAATCAAAAAAGAATTATGGGTGGCTGCGTAGACCCGATGATGTACTCGTTCATCTAGATCGATCAAGGTGCGGATATCAACGGTTGTGTGGTCCCGAATTTCCGCCAACAACTGGTCAATCGCCGCGATATCGGCATCGTCACGGCGTTGCGCCGCTACCCCAGCGGCAAATGGTTCAAGGACAGCTCGGACTTCACTCAAGGCCCGCAAGTCACGAACGTCGATCCCCGCGACGAACATGCCACGGCGAGGGTAGACGTCGACGAGGTGGTCGTTGGCCAAGGTCCGCAGTGCTTCCCGAATGGGGGTGCGCCCCAAACCAAGGGACTCCTGTAAATCAGATTCGGATAAAACGGCACCCGGCGCCAACTCAGCCGTCACGATTAACCGTCGCAGGCTCGCATACGCTTGATCGGCCAGAGATTCACTCACGGCACCATGATATATCAGAAATGATCTAACTTATATCCGATTTCACTTTCTTTTTTTACGACCGCGATGGAAAGGCGAGTTCATCGACGAATCGGTCATTGAAATCGGTGCGGTCGGAGAGTTCGAGGTAGGCGATTTCTCGCAGCAGGGTTGCGGCCCCGTGCCGTTCCGGGCCAGAGAGGAGGACCATTTTGGCGCCTTCGCCGGCCACATTTCCCGCACTAATCACCCGAAGAACCGGAATCTTTGGCACGAGTCCAATTGCGATTGCGTTCTTGGCCGAGAGGTAGGTACCGAAGGATCCGGCTAGGAGTACCTGGGCAATATCACTCTCCATGACCCCGAATTCCTCGAGGAGTAGTTTCCAGCCGGTTGAAATCGCGGCCTTGGCGAATTGCAGTTCGCGGACATCTCGCTGGGACAGGAACACGCCGGGTTCATTGTTCACATCGAAGGAAAGGACGAAAACCCGCTCTTTCCCCATCGTGATCAGATGATGGGCCAGGGCCGGCCACCTTTCACCCATGACGTCGTCGGTCATAAATCGCCCCGAGGGGTCCGCGATACCCATGCGGGCCAGTTCGGCGACCGCGTCAACCAAACCGGAACCGCACAAGCCAATCGGCTCGGCATCTTCAATCACCTGGAGGAGCACTTCGGTGTCGGTGATGGTGACTACCTCCACCGCACCCGCCGCCGCCCGCATTCCGCACTTAATCGAGGCGGCCTCAAAAGCCGGACCGGCTGGAGCGGCCGTCGCGATCAATCTTTCGCCGTCACCGAGAACGATTTCGCAGTTGGTTCCAATATCGATGAAGAGGCGAAGCCGCTTATCTCGATCCATCCCCGTTGCCAACGCGCCGGAAATAATGTCCCCGCCAACGTAGGCGCCGAGGGCTGGGAAAAGGAATACTCGCGCTCGGGGATGCAGATGGACACCAAGTTCGCTGGCCAGAAAAGTCGGATAGGTTTCGGTCGCCATGATGAATGGGGCAACACCCAGCGGCTCTGGATCAATACCTAGCGCAATCTGGACCATGGTCGCGTTGCCGGCGATTGCAATCTCAAACACCTGTTCTGGCAGAATTCCGGCTTCGGCGCAGACTTCATCGGTGAGGTCACTCAGGGTCGAATGCGCCAACTCCTGAAGTTTGTCGAGGGCATTTTCATCCAGCATGGTGGCACTGATTCGACTGATGACATCAGCCCCGAATGGTTGCTGCTTATTGAGCATCGATGCCACCGCCATGGGTGTTCCCGTGCTGAGATCCATGAGGGATGCAACGACCGTCGTTGTCCCTAGGTCGTAGGCGATGCCGTAGAGCGCGGCCGTTGTGTCTCCAGGTTCAATCGCGATGAGTTGGTCGTCGACGACCACGCACGTCACTTTAAAGTCCGAGTTACGCAGGACCTTGGGCAACTCCCTGATGAGTTGCGGATCAATATTGCCGGTGACGTCGCTGATTTCGTCGAGTACTCGACGCAGATCAGGGCGCTGGTCGGCGAGGGATGGCTCGACCACCTCGATATAGCGCTTGATGACCGAGGGCCGCAAAATCACCTGGCGGCCTACCCCCACGGTGGAGGCCTTTGGCCGGGTAGTCAGTGGAGGAACATGTACTTTGAGCGAGTTGGTGGCGTGCGAGACGCACGCAAGACGCCAACCAGCATCGAGTTCATCTTGCTTGAAAGCACGCGAGTCAAGATTGGTGATCGGAACGCTTCCCTCAAGGATTTGAATCTTGCATTTTTTACAGGTGCCGTTTCCACCACAGGTGGAGTCGATGGCTAAACCATTCCAGCTCGCGGCGTCAAAAACGGAGACCCCGGAAGGCACTCGGACTGTCTTCTCGCTGGGTTCAAAGTTGATATCGACCCGAGCAACCGGGACGTTGATTCCGCCCACGTCGGTTTCTGCTTTCAATGATCCAAAAGGTGCGAAAGAATTACTCACCCGGGCAATCTATCTAGTGCACGTGCCTCCGAGGCGTGAACGACACGGCTAGCTCGCATTGGCAATCTTGGCTCGGTGGATGGCAATCCAGTTGGCTCCCCATTCATCGTTGCCTTTCATCAAATCTGCAGCCCGAACCGCGGCAACAATTTGAGCTGTTCGGGAATCCATGATGGCGCTCGTAAGGCCCGACTGCATTGCCATGGGCAAAAATACCGAGTTCAGAGTGTGTCGATCGGGCATACCGAAAGAGACATTGGACGCACCCAGCGTGGTATTGAGGTCGTACTTTTCTTTAATCAGGTGAATCGTTTCCAAGGTGCGAACAACCATGGTTGAATCCGCGCCAATCGGCATTGCCAGCGGATCAATCACAATGTCTTCGATGGGAATCCCGTATCTGCCCGTCGCGGTTTGGACAATGTGGTCCACCAATTCCAGGCGTCGTTCAGGTGCGTCAGGAATCTCAAACTCGTCATTTGGCAGCGCTATAACCGCTGCGCCGTACTTTTTCACCAATGGCAAAATCATTTCCATGCGTTCATCTTCTGCGGTGACCGAGTTCACCAGCGCTTTACCTTGATAGGCGGCCAGTCCCGCTTCCAGGGCCTCGAAGACAGAGGAGTCAATACACAATGGCAGGTCAGAAATTGATTGGATGAGTTTAATGGCCTTCGCCAGCATTTCGGGTTCGTCAATGAATGGAGCACCCATGTTGACGTCAAGCATCGTGGCGCCGCCGGCAATCTGAGCGTGCACATCAATTTCTACCGAGGTTAAATCGCCGGCGCGAAGTTGTTCTTGAAATACCTTGCGGCCGGTTGGGTTGATGCGCTCGCCGATAATGCAAAACGGCTGGTCAGACCCAATCGTGACGGTTTTATGCGGTGAACTAACGACTGTATGCATTGGTGCTCTCCTGGGACTGTTGTGATTGTTCATGTGGACCGATTTTGAGTTCGCGGGTGAGCCGTTGCAAACTTCCGTCGTGTCGGAAATCGGTCAGGTGAATTCCGGCAACTCCACTCAATGAGAGCGCGTGGATCACCTGTTCTTTGACCAGCTGGTAGGACTCCTCTGCCTGGTCCTCGCTGTTAGCGACCCGATCAATGACGGCTTGTGGGACGCTTATCCCTGGCACTGAAGCGTCCATAAAGGTCAAGGGACGAGCGCTTTTGGTAAAGACCACCGTTGGCATGATTGCCGCTCGCTGCGCAACACCATTTGCCACGCAACCCGCCATGAAATTCTCCAGTAACTCAGGCTGATAGCAGATTTGTAACTGGATGAACTTCGCGCCGGCTTCTACTTTTTTTAATGCCCGCTCAACTCGATGTTCGAGCGGGGGAGCGGTTGGGTTTTCGACAGCACCAATAAACATGTGCGGCTCGCTCTTCAACTTGCGCCCCGAGAGATAGTTGCCGTGTGAGATGCCTGTCATCACCGCGATGAGTTGCGGGCCGTCAAGATCAAATACCCGTCGCGCCTCTTTTTCATCCCCTGCGGTCACATCATCACCGGTAAGTGCACAAAAGTTTTCTACGCCAAACATGGTCACGCCCACCAAATCCGCTTGAATCGCCAGACGATTCTTGTCGCGACAGACAACCTGCATAATGGGATTTCCACCCAGTGTCTTAACCGCGGCCGCCATGGTGGTGTTGCTCGCGTGCGCGTGGGCGGCCGGATTGTCGGTGATGTTGAGCGCATCAACGTAAGGAGCAACCTCGGCGAGGGCTTTTTCAATATCAGCGAGATCACCGCCATCAAATGAACGGAACTCCGCGGTAACGATCGCTCGCTCACGGCTGCTGCACAATGCTTCAAACGCATTAATGGTCATGGCCGGGATCCCATCCATCGGGAGTTTCTCGGTCTTTGCCATTTATTAAGTTGATCCATGAGGAGTCACCCTGTAAGGAGTTGTTCACGGGTGGCCGCAAATGATTGAATTCATCACGCCACTTTTGTGGAAGAAGCGGCATGTTCAGACTACGGTCGTGTGCTTTCACCCAGACACATGGCATATCAGGAACGACTTCGCAGTTGCCGTCGGGTCGCACCCCACCGCAGGGACCATTGCGCAGGGTCTTCGGGCAGGTCATCGGGCAGGTCATGCCGGTTGAATGTAAGACGCATTGCCCGCACATGCGGCAATCCCAGATGGGTTTTTTCACCACGTGTTCAATTAGGGGGAGCAGTTTTGGCATTTATTTACACCTTCGCCAAAGCGCGGCGAGCCGCGATGAGTTCTTTAGCCAACCGCACCGCTGTTGCCGCATCGGCCGCATAGGCGTCGGCGCCACACGCGTCGGCATATTCGCGGGTGACGGGTGCGCCGCCCACCATAATAATGACTTTGTCGCGCAGGCCAGCTTTCGTGATGTTGTGAATATTCGCCTTGAACATCGGCATTGTGGTGGTGAGAAACGCACTCATGCCGACAATATCGGGCTTATATTCTTCAATGGCTGCAACGAATTTTTCCGGTGGTACTTGAACACCGAGGTCAATGACGTGGAAACCAGCACCCTCAAGCATGATGTTCACCAAGTTTTTTCCAATATCGTGCACATCACCCTTAACGGTGCCCATCAGGAAAGTGCCGACAGTTTCCACACCGGTTTCCGCGAGTAAAGGGCGCAGGATGTCCAAGGCGCCGCTCATGGCGCGTCCCGCGATCAGCATTTCCGGGACGAAGTAGTCCCCACGCTCAAACCGAGCACCCACCTCTTCCAGCGAAGGAATAAGCGCTTCAAACAAAATTGGTTCGGGTCCGAGCCCATTGGCCAAACCTTCGTTGGTGAGCTCAATGACGGCCGCACCGTTACCAATCATGACTTCGTCGTAGAGACCCTGGAGAATTTCTTCGTTTGTCATGCCGCGCCAACCTTTCGATCTGAGGTGGAAAACCCACCGGATACCTGTTCTAACGTGGTGTAACCGAGTTGCCGTGAAATCTGGATACCTTGGTGTGCAATGAGTAAGCCGATTATGTCGACTCGATCCTTGGTGAGCCGCATCGTGGGACCCGAGACACTGAGTGCGGCGACCACAATCCCGTCGGCATTAAATATCGGGGCGCCAATAGCCGTAAGCCCAATTTCTAATTCCGAGTCTGACAGTGCCCACCCGCGCAAACGCACGGACGCAAGATCTTTCTGGAGGGCAGCGTGGGTGGTGATGGACTTCGTGGTTCGCTTTTTCAACCGGCCCGATATTTCGGCGCTGCCAAATGCGAGAAATGATTTTCCTACCGCGGAACAATGCGTTGGCACAGAAAGTCCGACCCAATTGACATTGCCCATTAGGTATTTACTGTCGATTTGTGCGATTTGCTGGACTTCTTCGCCCACCAAAACAGCAAGATTTATTGCTTCACCGGTTTCTTCGCTCAAGAGTTCCATGGCCGATTGTGAACGGGCGATTAAATCCTCTTCTGGTCCGGATGAGTGGGAGAAACGGGTAATCATGGCCCCAGCGCAATAGGAATTATCCTCATTTTTGGAGATTAACTGGTTTTCTTCCAGGCTAGCGAGTAAGCGTGAAGCCGTGCTTTTCGCCAGACCGGTGCCGCCATAAATGTCGGTGAAAGTGGGGGGCCGATCCGCACTCAAGATGAGAGCCAGGATGGATGCGGCCCGGTCAATTGATTGAATGTGGGATGACATGCTCGGCTCCTTCCCCGGTTCGTGGTGGTGTATCTCGGTAGATATTACATGATGGAGGACTTTTTGTTCCATATTACGGAACTTCTGTTCCATTTCTACTAAGATCGGGCTACGTTGTACTGGCAATCGTCCAAAAGATTGGGAACATAATGTTGCGAAATGACCTGCCTCGCTTTGAAATCCTTTCCCCCGAATCTATGGCAACTCTGGATCGAGGCTGGCGCCGAATCGTGTCTGAGATCGGTGTCGAATTCCTCTCCGAAGAAGCGCTGGAACTCTTCCGCAGGGCGGGGCAACGGGTAGAAGAAAATATCGTCTATTTTGACCCTGAATTCATCTTGGAACAGATGAAGACGGTTCCTGAGCAGTTCGACATTCAGGCCCGCAACCCAGCGAACAGCGTGACAATCGGTGGCAACAACATGGTTTTTTCCAGCGTTTACGGAGCCCCATTTGTTCGTGACGGCGACATCCGACGCGATGGAACGCTCGCTGATTTTCAAAATTTCTGCAGACTCGCTCAGAGTTATGCGGCGATGGACAGCGTCGGTGGCGTCGTGGTTGAACCTAATGATGCTTCCCTTGACTCCCGACACCTCGACATGGTGTTCAACGCCTTTACGTTGACCGACAAATTCATCATGGGAAATGTTGTCACCGGCGAAAACGCTGCCGACACACTCGCCATGGCCGAGATCGTGTTGGGCGGCCGTGAGTCAATTGAGAACAAGCCATTTGGCTATTCATTGATTAACTGCAACTCACCCTTGCGCTGGGATGACCGGATGCTCGACTCGCTTTTTGTCTATTCTCGGGCCAAGCAGCCGGTGATCGTGACGCCGTTCTTGCTGATGGGAGCCATGTCCCCGGTTTCAATCGCGGCCACATTGGCACAGCAAATGGCCGAAGCTTTCTCGGGAATTGCCCTCACCCAATTGATTCGACCCGGAACCCCGGTGATCATGGGATCATTTCTATCCAATATCGATATGAAGACCGGGTCGCCGCAGTTCGGCACCCCAGAATCGGCGATCGGTCAATACTGCATTGGTCAAATCGCCCGCGCGTACCGAATGCCCTTTAGGGCCGGCGGATCACTCAACGCCTCACAAACGCCCGATGCACAGGCGGCCTACGAAAGCGTCATGTCCATGATGCCAACATTTTTAACCGGCGCGAATGTTGTGCTGCACTCTGCCGGTTGGCTCGAAGGCGGGCTGGTGTCGAGTTATGAAAAATACATTATTGATATGCAAATCCTTGAGCAACTCGTCGCAGAATTTCAGCCGATCGAATTCACCGACGCCGACCTCGCCTTCGATGCCCATGACGAGGTGCGTCACGGTGGGCATTTCCTGGGGGCAGCCCACACCATGGATAACTTCCGTGACTGCTTTTACCGTCCGTGGCTGTCCAGTTCGGACAACTTCGAGCGGTGGACCCGTAATGGCTCAATTGACACAGCGGGACGCGCTCGGGTGATTTATTTAGAAACCCTCGAGAAATACGAAGAGCCACCGATGGATGAAGCCGTCAAGGCCGAGTTGGTCGAATACGTCGCAAAGCGCCGGATCGAACTCGACGGATAATCACTCCGATAGCCCATCGCTGCTGATAGTTTGGGAGCAATACATTGGAGGCTGCATGAAGCGTGTTGTGGATTACGTCGTTGTCGGCGGAGGCTCTGCCGGGAGCGCCCTGGCAAACCGACTGTCGGCGGACCCGAGTCACAACGTGCTTGTCCTTGAAGCAGGGCGTCGAGATAGTTGGTGGGACGTCTATATTCACATGCCAGCGGCGCTAACGTTCCCCATTGGTAATCCACACTACGACTGGATGTACTCATCCGACCCTGAGCCGTACATGAATGGGCGCAAGGTCAGTCAGGGCCGCGGCAAGATTCTGGGTGGTTCAAGCAGCATCAACGGAATGATTTTTCAACGCGGCAACCCCCTTGATTTTGAACGCTGGGCCAGCGATCCGGGTATGCACACGTGGGACTACGCGCACTGTTTGCCGTATTTCAAGAAAATGGAAACAACCCTTGCCGGAAGCGATGAATGGCGTGGTGGAGATGGTCCGCTCCTCCTTGAACGAGGCCAGGCCAAGAATCCACTATTCAAAGCTTTTTTTAGGGCGGTCCAAGAGGCAGGTTTTGGGTTAACCAGCGACGTCAACGGGTTTAAGCAAGAAGGATTTGCAGCCTTTGATCGAAATGTTCGCAAGGGACTCCGCTACTCCGCCTCAACGGCGTATCTCAAAAAAATTCGATCGCGCACAAACCTCGAAGTGAGGACTCGTGCCCACGTGACCAAAATTCTTTTTGATGCCAAGCGGGCAATTGGGGTGGAGTACACCGACCGTAAAGGCACCGTTCATACCGTTTACGCGCGGGAGACGATTTTGTGCGGTGGCGCATTTAATTCACCGCAGTTGCTTCAACTCTCCGGTGTGGGCAATGCCCAGTATTTGACATCCATCGGAATAACGCCGATTCATGACCTACCCGGCGTTGGTGAAAACCTCCAAGACCATTTGGAAGTGTATGTCCAGCACTCGTGTAAAAAACCGGTCTCACTCAATCCGAACTTAGCTTTGTGGCGTCGGCCGATTATTGGAGCTCGATGGTTGTTCCTGCGATCCGGTCCCGGTGCATCCAACCATTTCGAAGCAGGCGGGTTCGCTCGGAGCAATGACGACGTTGCCTACCCGAATCTAATGTTTCACTTTTTGCCCATCGCGGTTCGTTACGACGGAACCGCACCAGAAGGTGGCCACGGTTACCAAGTGCATATCGGACCCATGTACTCCGATGCTCGCGGACACGTGCGCATCACGTCCACGGATCCGCAGGCGGCGCCGTCGATTGTGTTCAACTATCTGTCCACCGAACAGGATAAACGCGAATGGGTTGAAGCGATTCATACGGCTCGCAAAATCTTGGCCCAAGAGGCCTTCGGGGAATACAGTTCCGGTGAAATCTCTCCCGGCCCAGACGTTGACACCGATGAAAAGATCTTGGAATGGGTTCGAAAAGACGGTGAGACCGCATACCACCCGTCGTGTACAAACCGGATGGGTATTGATGACATGTCCGTGGTGGATCCACTCACCATGAAAGTCCACGGCCTCGAAGGAATTCGCGTTGTGGATGCATCCGTCATGCCGTATGTAACCAACGGAAACATTTATGCACCAACCATGATGATTGCGGAAAAGGCTGCGGATCTTATTTTGGGCAACACACCCTTGGAGCCGCTACATGTGCCGTTTTACCGGCATGCGGTGATCAATTAATGGTGGCAGCGCGAACATGGGCCCCGTTAAGCGAGGGGCTGAATTTTATTGGTGGTGAGTGGGTGTGCGCTGCCGGTGGAGCAACGAGGGAAATTAAATGCCCCGCAGATCAACAACTTGTCGGCATCGTTGCTGAAAGTTCGGCGACAGATTCCACAGCCGCCGTGGCCGCGGCTTTCAGCAGTTGGCCTTCGTGGTCGCATAGTTCACCGGCGCAACGAAGCGCCCTGTTACATCGCGCCGCCGACACCTTGCACAACAGACGAGACGAGATAGCCGTTGCAGAAGCGCTGGACACGGGTAAGCGTCACGTCGAAGCCGAGTACGACGTTGATGACGTTGTGAAATGTTTTCGCTACTTTGCCGACCTCGCCGGAAGCGTTTCTGGTCGAGTCATTGAGACTGGGCGACCCCACATTGACTCAAGGATCGTTTACGAGCCCATTGGTGTGTGCGCACTGATTACTCCGTGGAACTATCCGTTACTTCAGGCGGCCTGGAAAGTGGCTCCAGCATTAGCGGCCGGCTGTTCGTTTGTCCTAAAACCCAGTGAACTCACGCCGCATACGGCCATCATTTTAATGCGCATATTGGAATCGGTTGGCTTGCCTCCCGGGGTGGGGAATCTGTTGCTGGGTTCGGGAGTAGACGTGGGAGACACGCTGACATCCGACCCGCGCGTTGACATGGTGTCGTTTACCGGTGGTTTGGCAACTGGCAAGCGGGTCATGGTGTCGGCTGCGGCTACGGTCAAAAAGGTGGCATTGGAACTCGGAGGGAAAAACCCGAATATTGTTTTCGCCGACTGCAACTATGAAGCAGCCTTGGATAACGCCCTGACCGCCATTTTCTTGCATTCCGGTCAGGTGTGCTCGGCCGGCTCACGATTGATCATCGAAAAATCGATGAAAGATCGATTCGTTGACGAACTCGTTGAACGGGCCAAAAATATTCGACTTGGTGGACCATTTGACCCCCAGGCACAAACGGGTGCATTGATTTCACAAGCACACCGAGAGAAAGTGTCGGCGTTTGTTCAAAGAGGCATCGCCGAGGGTGCGATTCTGCGCTGCGGTGGGTGTGAACCCGACGAGGACCATCTTCGAAATGGTTTCTTCTTCCGACCAACCATCCTTGATAATTGCGTCAGTGACATGCGCTGTGTCCAAGACGAATCATTTGGGCCCGTACTCACCATTGAAACATTTGAGACCGAAATACAGGCCATTGAGATTGCAAATGACACCATCTTCGGCTTGGCCGGGGCGGTGTGGACCCAGGACTCGAGCCGAGCGCAGCGGGTTGCCGGCGCGTTACGGCATGGAACGATCTGGATCAATGACTTTCACCCCTATCTGCCACAAGCCGAATGGGGTGGGTTCAAACAATCCGGCTGTGGGCGTGAACTGGGACCTTCGGGCTTTCACGAGTATTTGGAACCGAAACATATTTATCGAAATACGGAACCAGCGCCTTCGGAATGGTTCTAAACTGCCCCATTGCCATTAAATGCGGACTTGGAATGCCGATTGAGAGCCATGAAGGAGGAGGACTTGTCGCTCACAAAGCCCACACTCATCGGCGAGCAGGGTGGGGCCTGGCCGGCTCACGATTCGTCGGCGACAATCTCAGTTCGGGGGCTCTGGAAAGTCTTTGGTCCCAAGCCGGAACAGGTGGTTACCGGCTCGGCGCGCGAACTCTCTCGGTCTGAACTCCTCGAACAAACGAAGTGTGTCGCTGCCGTCCGCGATGTGTCTTTTGACGTCGCCCCCGGTGAAGTGTTTGTCGTCATGGGGCTCTCCGGGTCTGGTAAATCAACCCTGGTTCGGGCCCTCACTCGTTTAATTTCATCAACGTCTGGGAGCGTCCTGCTCGACGGTGAAGACATCTTGGCGGTAAGTCAATCCCGACTCCGCGAGTTACGCAAGACGAAGTTTTCCATGGTTTTTCAGCACTTTGGACTTTTCCCGCACCGTCGAGTGATCGACAATATTGCGTATCCGCTCGAAATAAGTGGCGTGAGTAAAACCGACCGCTACCGCCGGGCCAGTGAGGTCATCGAACTCGTCGGTTTAAACGGCTTCGCAGATGCCTACCCCGAGCAGTTATCCGGTGGAATGCAACAGCGGGTAGGTCTGGCTCGCGCGCTCACCGTGAATCCAGAAGTAATGTTCCTCGACGAACCCTTCAGCGCCTTAGATCCACTCATTCGTCGCGATATGCAGGCCGAAATAATTCGGCTTCATAATGATTTAAATAAGACGATGGTGTTTATCACGCATGATCTTTCTGAGGCGATGAAACTCGGTGATCGAATCGCGATCATGCGTGACGGCGCAATCATTCAAATCGGAACACCGCAGGAATTGATCATGCACCCGGCAGATGAATACGTCGCCGATTTCACCAGGGATATCCCCAAGTCGCATGTTCTTTCCGTCGGAGCCATCGCTTTACCCATCACGGATTGCATCCACATGAGTGACCAAATAATCGATTCGGAAGTAATCGTCCGTGACAGTGTCCAACGCGTCGTTCACGCCGACGGCGCGTTGCGCGTAATTCGGAACGGCGACAGCGTCGGATACATTAATTCGGATGCGATTTTGGCGCTGGTGTCAACAGATGCGCACGGTTCTAACGGTGCAGAAGCCTAAACATGGAATGGTGGATAAAACTTAAGAGTTCAAAGCTTTTCTGGGTTGGTGTGATCCTGTTGGCGTGGATTGCGGCGACCAATGTTTTTTACGGTAAAAGTTCAACCGAACTCTCCACCCTGACCAACACTCCGATGTCGGATTGGTTTAGTTTGGGGATGGAATACATTCGGAATAATCGGTACACCAATCCCGTTTTCGTTTACGTTATTAACCCCATTCGAAGTTTTGTCGAGATCTTTGTTGACGTCATTCGCTTTGTCATCTCATCGCCGAGTGGATCCAATGTCATTCCCCTTGTTGGGTGGCTGGGAACGTTGTCGGTTGTTGGTTACCTTGTTTATGCAACCTCGCGTTTGCGTTTTGCAATTTTGGCCATGGCATTGCTTTTGGGATGTGGGGTCTTGGGCATGTGGATGTTCACCATGGACACCCTCGCGATGACCTTGGGGGCGGTGCTGCTCTCACTCGCTATCGGATTGCCGATTGGAATTTGGGCCGGGCTCAGTGATCGGGTGATGAATGCGATCAGACCAATTCTGGACTTAGCCCAGATTTTGCCAACCCTGGTGTATTTGGCGCCGTTGGCACTCGTATTTCTCATCGGGGTAGCGGCGGCAACCGTTGCAACCATGATTTACAGCATTCCGATCGCCGTCCGAATCACAGCGCACGCCATTCGATCACTGCGAACGGGCCCACTGGAAGCCGCCGAGTCAATGGGTTCCACTCGAATCCAAACATTAAAAAAAGTTCAATTGCCGATGGCCAAACGCACAATCATTCTCGGAGTGAATCAAACAACGCTCGCCGCGCTGTCATTCGTTGTTATCGCGGCACTCATTGGTGCACCAGGGCTGGGGCTTCCGGTTATTGACTCACTGATGATTCGAGATGTTGGCGGCGGATTTCTTGCTGGTGGCGCGGTGGTTCTGCTGGCCATCATGTTGGATCGGTCGACCTCGGCGGCGGTTGAATTCAGCGACAGCTCGGACTTCTTGGACGAAAAGGCAAAGTCCCGACGCCGGATGGGACTCATTATCGGTGGGGTTTCCACGATCGCGGCCATTTTTGTTTCGAGAAACATGTTGTGGGCGGCCGTATTTCCCAATCAGCTTGATGTGAGTGAGCCGGTATCGGAATGGATATCGTCCGCAGCTTTGTGGGTAACGGACACTTTTTCATTCTTTACGGTTGGGTTCAATGAGGCATTTACCGTCAGTGTGCTTAATCCTTTGGAATCGGGGCTTACGGGTGCACCGTGGTTCGTGACGGTGATAGCGGTGACCATATTCGCAGTGCTGGTAGGTGGATTTCGAGTCAGCATTGTCGCGCTCATCATGATGCTGTTGATTTTTAGCACCGGGTTGTGGTTTGACACCATGGTCACGCTTTCGCAAGTGTTGGTCGCGGGAGTTGTTGTGCTGGTTATCGGGGTGGTGTTGGGTGTCTTCACCGGGCGAAGTGAAAGATTCGCCCAATTCATCCGACCATTTCTTGATGCGGGTCAAACCCTTCCCGCCTTCGTCTACCTGATACCTGTCTTAGCGCTTTTTGGTCCGACTCGATTTGCCGCGATCGTGTGCGGTATTTTTTATGCTTCGCCCATTGTGATCCGAATTGTGGCCGACGGGGTTCGGGGGGTTTCAACGAACATGATGGAAGCAGCAACCTCGATGGGATCCTCGAGATTCCAGTCGATTTACAAAGTCCAATTACCGGCATCGAAGCGTTCGGTACTCCTTGGAGCTAACCAGGGTCTGATTTTTATTCTGGCAGTGATTGTCATCGGGGCCTATGTCGGCGCCGGCGGCCTCGGGTATCTGGTCATTGCGGGTCTTTCTAAGCCCGAGATCCAAGGCAAGGGGATTGCCGCAGGCGTAGCAATCGTCGCCTTGGGGGTGGTCCTAGATCGTATCGCGCACGCGGCCGCCCACCGAGAGCCTAAGCGACTATCCGTCTCCAAATCGTGACCTAGAAATTTATCCGTTATTCCGCATTTGTGCCCAGCAGCCCCTTAAACTCACAACATATTTAATCCTCAACCATGGGAGAAGAATGAAACTAACTACACGCAATCGTTTCGCCGTCACGGTGGCGAGCGCCGCAGCCGCCGGCCTCGTTCTGGCTGGATGCAGCAGTGATGTGAACGACACAGCCGCAACCACCGAGGCTGCTACAACAGAAGCAACGACGGAAGAATCCGTTGCCCCAGCGGAAGTCGCGATGGCGGACTGTGGTGATTGGACAATCGCTATGCACGGCTGGGTTGGCTACACCGCTTCGGCCCAGGTGCTCGCCGAAGTTGCTAAGAGTGACCTTGGCTGCAACATCACCCAGACCAAGCTTGATGAAGCCGCCGTCACCTACGACGCGATGGAAGCCGGTTCAGCCGATGTCATTGTTGAGGATTGGGGCGGTGGCCGGTGGCAAGACTGGATTGATCGCGGCGCGATTGTTGACGTGGGTTCAAACGGCAACGTCGGTCTCATCGGAATGTATGTCCCAGCGTGGATGGTTGACGAGTACCCCGACATCATTGACGGAACGAAACTCAATGATTATGTAGACCTATTCAAAACACCCGAATCCGGTAACAAGGGTGCCTGGTATGAAGGACCGCCCGGGTACACCACCGTCGGACAAAAAATCATTGACTCCTATGGTTTGGATTACAAAGCCATCAACGTTGGATCCGAACAAGCACTCCTTGACCTTTTTGAAAAGGGTCAAGCAGATAAGAAGCCGGTTCTAGGTTACTTCTGGGAACCCAACTACTTCTTGGCTAAAATCGATATGGTCCGGGTTAATTTCCCGGCCAATGACTGGACCGATGCCGCTGTAGCCTCGGGCAAGACCGACTACCCAGCCTTGGACCTCGAGAAGTTGATCAGCAGCAAGCTCGCAGATTCTGGTTCCCCATTTGCAACATTGGTCACCAATTTCACCTGGACCAATGCCGACCAGAACTCGGTCGCCCTTGATATCGAGGATGGCATGACACCCGAAGAAGCGGCACAGAAGTGGATTGCCGCAAATCCTGATGTCGTTGCGGGCTGGATGAGCTAGCTAGCCTGAGTACCAATTGCTGTGGGAGTCGGAGTGATCCGGCTCCCACAGTCTTTTTTTGCCACTAGGTCATCTGGGATGGATCTGCGATACTGAGCCGATGAGTGAATCACCCGGTGACCACAGCGTTGACGTCGGTCTTGAGTTGGAACAAAGAGAGGGCCTTCGCAAGGTCTCGTCTTTGTCAACGGAATTACAAGACGTCACCGAGGTTGAGTACCGCCAGATCAGGCTTGAGCGCGTAGTACTCGCTGGCGTGTGGACCAGTGGAACCGTTGAGGCAGCCGAGCGTTCACTACGTGAACTCGCGCAGTTAGCCGAAACGGCGGGAGCGCTTGTTATTGATGGGGTGATCCAACGGCGGGATTCACCCGATCCAGCGACCTACCTAGGGTCGGGAAAAGTCAAGGAACTTGCAGTGATCGTGGCCGATACCGGGGCCGACACCGTGATTTGTGACGGCGAGTTGACCCCGGGTCAACTGCGAACGTTGGAAAGCATTGTCAAAGTCAAAGTGGTGGATCGCACCTGGCTGATCTTGGATATTTTTGCTCAACATGCTCGTAGTCGAGAAGGCAAGGCGCAAGTCTCGCTTGCGCAAATGCAGTACCTACTGCCCCGTCTTCGCGGGTGGGGTGAATCACTGAGCCGTCAGGCCGGTGGACATGCCGGTGGCGCCGGTGGCGGATTGGGAACCCGAGGTCCGGGTGAAACCAAGATTGAAACCGATCGTCGTCGCATTAGGGCGCAAATGACGAAATTGCGCCGGGAACTTAAGGCCCTCGAAGCCACCCGCAGAACGCAGCGCGGCGCACGGGAAGCCTCGGGTATCGCCAGTATTGCACTGGCCGGTTACACCAATGCGGGGAAGTCAAGCGTCCTCAACGCTTTGACGGGTGCCGGGGTTCTGGTCCAAGATGCCCTCTTTGCAACGTTGGATCCCACGGTGCGAAAGATGAAGGCGCCAAGCGGTAAAGAATTCACCTTGGCGGACACGGTCGGATTCGTTCGGCATCTACCACATGATCTCGTTGAAGCTTTCCGGTCAACGTTAACCGAAGTCCAAGAAGCTTCCTTGATCGTCCACGTTGTTGACGGGTCCGACGAAGATCCCTTTGGTCAAATTTCGGCCGTGCGTGAAGTGCTGAATGAAATCGGGGCCGGCGACATTCGGGAACTGATCGCCATCAACAAATCAGATATTGCAGACCCGATGCATATCGCCGCGATTAAAGGCTCTTTTCCCAACGCAATCGTCATCAGTGCGCATACGGGGTCCGGTCTTGATGAATTACTACAACGAATTGATTCGGAACTTCCACACAACCTCATCGCGATTGACGTACGAATCCCTTATAGTCGCGGTGATTTAATTGCCCGTATCCATGAAAGCGGTGAACAGGTCCGCATTGACCACGTGGAGATTGGCAGCGATGTTCGCGCGCTTGTCCCGCCGGCGCTCGCGGCTGATATTGAGCGTCAAGGATTTTTGCGTGCCGGTTAATATTGAGGCACAAGACTTATTGCAAAAAACGATCGACGCTTTCAATGGAACGCAGCGACTGGGTCAGCAGCAGATGGTGGCGACAATCATGGAAGGCCTGGTTGCCGGGGGTCATCGGATAATTCAAGCAGGAACGGGAACAGGGAAGTCACTCGGTTATCTCGTGCCGGCCGCCGCGCATGCCCTGAGCGAAGGTGGAGGAACGGTTGTTGTTTCTACCGCCACCATTGCCTTACAACGCCAACTGATGGAGAAAGAGCTCCCACTACTCGCTGAAACGATTGCGCGGGAATACGGGGTGACGCTCACGTTCGCCGTCCTCAAAGGCCGGAACAATTATGTGTGCTTACAAAAACTTCATTCCACAATTCCTGATCCCGATGGTGAGGCATTATTTGAGGTGAGTCGAGGTGTCCTTGGCGACCAAGCGGTTGCCGTGCGGGAGTGGGCCACGCAAACCGACACGGGTGATAAAGACGACTTCGGTGACGACATTGACCCACGGGTCTGGCGAGCGTTCTCGGTGAATCGGCGGGAATGTGTTGGGGAATCTAAGTGCGCGTTCGGGGAGGATTGCTTTACGGCCAAGAAAAGGCTGCAGGCCCAAGGCGCCCACATCGTTGTCACCAATCACGCATTGCTAGCAATTGACGTCGTCGAAGGTATTCCCATTTTGCCCGAGCACGACATTGTGGTGATCGATGAAGGACACGAAATAGTTGACCGGGCCACGGGCGCGATCACTATCGAACTCAACGCCGTTGGAGTGGAGCGGGCAATCTCCAGAGTTGGTTCGCAGGTCAGCAACGAAACCATGGACCTTCTCCTTGATGCGCATCAGGCATATGAAGACGCACTACTGGGTGCTGCGGATCCGAAAAGTGGGCTGACCCGACTTGTCTTTTTGGACCCAGAACTGCTTCTGGCGCTGATCCTGATCCGCGACGCCAGCCGTGCTGGGGTCACCGAAATGTCCCCCCAAAAAGGTGAGAACCCCGATATTGCGGCGCGCAATCAGCGGGCTCGCGGCGGACTTGAGGAGCTGCACGACGTCACGGGGGCTCTTATCTCTCAAGGCAATGATTCGGTACTGTGGATTGATCACGACGGCCGGCCGCCAACACTGCATAGCGCGCCGTTGAGCGTGGCGCACCTCCTGCGGGACAAACTTTTTGCCGAAAAATTCGCGGTGGTGACCAGTGCCACGCTGACCACCAGCGGGAATTTTGATGCCATTACCCAGTCTCTTGGCCTTGGTGCCGACAAGCGAACGCAGACGATTGATGTGGGTTCCCCATTCGACTACGCACAGCAAGGGATTCTTTATGTCGCGTCGGATCTGCCACCGCCGGGGCGTGAAGGTCTGGACATGGCAAGCCTCGACGCTATGGGGGAGTTAGTGGAAGCCGCCGGTGGGCGCACGTTGATTCTGTGTTCGAGTTGGCGCGCCGTGGAAAAAGCGGCCGAGTATTTGCGGGTGCGGTGCGATACCCCGCTCCACGTTCAACGTAAAGGCGAATCGGTCTCACTACTGGTAGAACGTTTTGCCACCGATATTGAGTCATCCCTGATCGGGACATTGTCGCTCTGGCAGGGCGTTGATATCCCGGGTGATTCCTGCAGTCAAGTCATTATCGACCGGATTCCGTTCCCGCGCCCCGACGATCCCCTCATGTCAGCCCGTTCATCTCGAGTGGATGAAACCGGTGGATCTGGCTTTCGCTCGGTGACCCTGCCTCGTGCCGGGCTGCTGCTGGCCCAAGCCGCCGGGAGACTGATTCGCACAGGAACGGATAAAGGTGTTGTCAGTGTGTTGGATTCGCGGCTGGCGAATTCGGGCTACGGAAGTGGCCTGCGGAGAAGTATGCCTCCCATGTGGTTCACCACCGAGAAGACCACGGTGATCATGGCATTGGAGCGATTACGCACCGATTCTGATCAACGAATGGCGGGGAAATCCACAGGTTAGAGTTTGCGGAGCACGGAAACAACCTTTCCCAAAATCTGGGCGTGGTCACCTAAAATAGGGGAATATGCCGGGTTGTGTGGCATCAGCCACACATGTCCGTCGCGTTGTTTGAACGTTTTCACCGTTGCCTCGTCGTCGATCAGTGCGGCCACGATGTCGCCGTTCTCACAGGTTGATTGTTGCCGAATCACCACCCAGTCGCCATCGCAGATGGCGGCATCGACCATTGAGTCTCCGACCACTTTGAGACTGAAAAGGTCACCCTCGCCAACGAGGTCGCGGGGGAGCGCGAATATCGCCTCGACCGACTGCTCGGCCAGGATCGGTTCACCGGCTGCAATGCGACCCACAACGGGAACGTGCTTGGTTGAACTAACCGATGGAAGATCAGCATCAAAAACGGGTGAAGTAGTGCTGGGCGCAAGAACGAGAGCCCGGGGGCGATTGGGGTCAATGCGCAAATAGCCGGCCTTTTGCAGATTCTTTAATTGGTGGGCTACCGAACTGGGACTATTGAGCCCAACCGACTCGCCGATCTCGCGGACACTTGGCGGATAACCACGTTCACGGGTGGTCAGGCGAATCATGTCAAGGATCGCCCGTTGCCGATCGGAAAGTTCACTGCGGGCCGGATCATGTAATTGTGTGACCACCGAAGTGGTACCTAAATCATTCGGTTTTTGGATCCTGCCAGCCATGGTGACTCCTGTTCACTCAGCAATTGTGGGTCTTCTCGCCCAGCAGATGTGACGCACATGTCAGACCCCTCTGGTGTAGTCAGATTAGCCCAGAGCGCGACACGAATCAAACATATGTTCGAAATGTAATGGACGTGTCGTGATCATAGTGCTATAAATCGTACATCTGTTCGAATAAGTGGAAGGCTTCCCCATGAATTACGTACCCATCGCCCCACCTGCCGTGCAGGTGTATCGGACCCCCGTTGTGCTCACTGTGCGAGGAAGGATCGTGGTCGGCCTCATCCTGACCCTGGTCGTCTTGTTTGTGTGGGTGTTATTTGGCAGCGGGACCGCAGACGCCGCGGCCGAGGCAGCCGGCCCAGCCACCAGCGTTGTGGTGGTCCAGCCGGGTGAAAACGTCTGGACAATCGCCCAAAGTGTGAGTCCGGGCAGCGATCCGCGTGATCTGGTCAGGACCATCCGCGAGATTAATGGCCTTGGAGCCGATCACATCTTCCCCGGGCAGTCGTTGATCGTCCCGATCTGGCACTAGGAGCGCCTCACGAAAGGGTGATCTGGCCCAAGTACCTCGGGTGAAGAAAGGAATGAGTCCTTGCGTTGACCAGCAACACGCCTTCCCGATGAGGTTGCAATACCAGCACGGATCCATTAGATTGAGACCCCTAGATATAGTAGTAAATCCCGGGTGTCACGTCCACAGGTTGTGGTTGTAACACACAGGTTGGGCCCACGTCATCCACATGTCATCCACAGGATGGTGTCACTGGACTGACGGGTGTGACGCAAGTGATCAAAGGGATGTGTGGGTTAAGAGGTAATTTACGAGGGGAGTGCCACCATGAAGTGCCCATTTTGTCGCGAAGAAGATTCTCGGGTGGTGGACTCGCGCACCGCAGACGAAGGATTGGCGATTCGCCGGCGCCGGGAATGTGGGCAATGTGGCCGGCGGTTTACCACGTCGGAGGTGGCGGCCCTCGCGGTGATTAAGCGCAGTGGAGTGAGTGAACTATTTAATCGGGGCAAGGTGGTGGCAGGTGTACGAAAGGCGTGTCAAGGAAGGCCGGTCTCCGAAGACCATCTTGCATTACTGGCCCAACGCGTTGAAGATTTTCTCCGAGCTACGGGAAATAGCGAAATCCCAGCCCAGGAAGTGGGACTTGCCATCCTGGCCCCTTTACGCGAACTGGACGAAGTTGCCTATCTTCGTTTCGCTTCCGTCTATCGATCCTTCGATACCCTGGCGGATTTTGAAGCCGAGATTGCCCTGCTCCGAGCCGAATGGGAACCCATCGGCCGAGAACCAGACCCAGCAATACCTCGGCAAGGTAGCCGGTAACCCCCAGCTCTAAGCACGCCGCACACCCGATATCAAGAACAACATCTCACAGGAAAGGCGCCACCATGACCCAGGCACCAGAAGCTCCCGTCATCACATCCAAAGAGGATTTCGTCAGCAATACCGTTGGCGCACCCGGACTGGAAATGGCCCGTCTTTTCACCACCGAGGGGATCCACCCTTACGACGGTGTCAATTGGGAGCGACGCGATGTGATTCAGAATAACTGGAAAACCGGTGAGATCGTTTTCGAGCAGCGCGGGGTGCTGTACCCAGATTTTTGGAGTGTGAACGCGTCAACAATTGTCACCACGAAATACTTCCGTGGAGCGGTGGGAGCCGACAATCGCGAGTGGAGCCTGAAACAACTCATTGACCGGGTGGTGCTCACCTATACCAAGGCTGGTCGCGATAACGGTTACTTCCGCACCGACCAGGATTCCGAAGTTTTTGAGCACGAACTCACCTACATGCTGCTGCACCAAGTCTTCTCCTTCAACTCACCCGTCTGGTTTAACGTGGGAACGTCGGCGCCCCAGCAGGTTAGCGCCTGCTTCATTCTCAGTGTGGACGACACCATGGACTCGATCCTTAACTGGTACCGCGAAGAAGGAATGATCTTTAAAGGTGGCTCGGGTGCGGGACTCAACCTCTCCCGGATTCGATCCAGCAAGGAACTGCTGCGTTCATCCGGTGGCACCGCATCAGGGCCGGTTTCCTTCATGCGTGGGGCCGATGCCTCCGCCGGCACCATCAAATCTGGGGGAGCCACCCGTCGCGCGGCCAAAATGGTCGTTCTCGACGTTGATCATCCTGACATCGAGGAATTCATTGAAACCAAGGTCCGTGAAGAAGGCAAGATTCGAGTTTTGCGCGACGCCGGCTACGACATGGACCTAGGTGGCACTGATATTGCCAGCGTTCAGTACCAGAATGCGAATAACTCGGTTCGAGTCTCGGATCTGTTCATGTCGGCGGTGGAAAATGGCGAGCCATTCGGTTTAACCGCTCGCACGGACGGCCGCGTGGTCGAAACGGTTGACGCTCGCGAACTGTTCCGCACGATGACAGAAGCGGCGTGGGCGTGTGCTGATCCGGGTATCCAATACGACGACACGATCAACGACTGGCACACGAATCCGGAGACAGGTCGCATCAATGCCTCCAACCCATGCTCTGAATACATGAGTCTGGATAACTCGTCGTGCAATCTGGCGAGCCTGAATCTACTCACATTCTTAAAAGATGATGACACATTTGACGCGGAGCGTTTCTCCAAAGCGGTCGAGTACGTCATCACGGCGATGGACATCTCGATTTGTTTCGCCGACTTCCCCACCGCACCTATCGGTGACACCACCCGTCGCTTCCGGCAACTGGGTATCGGTTACGCAAACCTAGGTGCACTCCTGATGGCCACGAGTTTGCCCTACGACTCAGAAGCCGGAAGGGCACTCGCCGCTGGTATCACCTCACTCATGACCGGGACCGCCTACCGGAGAAGTGCAGAACTCGCCGGGATCGTCGGTCCCTATGAAGGCTATGCACGCAACGAATACGCTCACAAGCGGGTCATGCGTAAGCATGCGGCGTCCAATGACAATATTCGTCGTTTCAGTAATCTTGATGGCGACGTCACTGCCCTCGCGGTCAAAGTCTGGGAGGAGGCGCTCACCACGGGTGAAGCCAATGGCTGGCGTAACGCTCAGTCATCGGTACTAGCGCCCACGGGAACCATCGGATTCATGATGGACTGCGACACCACCGGCATTGAGCCGGACTTCTCCTTGGTCAAGTTCAAGAAACTCGTTGGTGGCGGCTCCATGCAGATCGTCAACCAGACGATTCCCCGCGCGCTGCGCAAGCTCGGATACGCTGAAGAAACCGTTGAAGCAATCATTGAGTTCATCGGCGAAAATGGACACGTCATTGACGCCCCAGGTCTCAAGTTGGAGCATTATCCAATCTTCGACACGGCAATGGGTGCACGTTCGATTACTCCCATGGGTCACGTTCGAATGATGGCAGCGGTGCAACCATTTATCTCCGGTGCCATCAGCAAGACCGTGAACATGCCAGCCGACGCTACCGTTGATGAGGTTGAAGAAATCTACTTCCAAGGTTGGAAGCAGGGAATTAAGGCTCTCGCGATCTACCGCGACAACTGCAAGGTTGGTCAACCACTGAGTGACGCAAAGGCGAAGACAGCCGACTCGGCTACCGTTCCGGGAGTTGCTAATAGCGCGCATCCGGTGCGTCGTCGACTACCCAAGTCACGACCCAGCCGGACAACGTCTTTCTCGGTCGCCGGTGCTGAGGGCTACTTAACCGCTGGCAGCTACGAAGACGGTGAACTCGGTGAAGTGTTCCTCAAACTCGGAAAGCAAGGATCAACACTTGCCGGAGTGATGGATGCTTTCTCGATCGCGATCAGCATCGCATTGCAATACGGGGTTCCACTGGACGCATTCGTCAGTAAGTTCGTCAATATGCGATTCGAGCCGGCTGGCATGACCGACGATCCCGATATCAGGATCGCTCAGTCCATGATGGATTACATCTTCCGCCGGTTAGCAATTGATCACCTGACCTTCGAGCAGCGCGAAGCCTTGGGCATCTTTAGTGCCGAAGAGCGAACCCTTGCGATGAACACTACCTATGAAACTGCCCCAGACACCGATCTCGCAGCGCAAGTTCATTCAAGTGCCGAGTTACTCGAAGCGATCACGGGAACCGCATCGGATGCTCCCCTCTGCATGACCTGCGGGATCAAGATGCGCCC
>JBDNFV010000173.1:0-5167 GCA_041689635.1 Candidatus Nanopelagicales bacterium
AGTTGACGCACTTCCCACGCGGCGAGAGTGGCCACGACATCACCGCCCGTTGACGCGAATTCTTCGGCGAGAATCCAGCCATCCTCAGCGGCCTTTGCGGTGCCTGCCGCGGCGTGGGGCCGGCAGGCAAAAGCGGCATCCCCGATGAGACAAACACGCCCAAATGCCATCTGTGGCACCTCAATGTCGTACACCACCTGCAGGAATGGTTCCGCGATCCCGGTCACGACCTCGGCCAACTGGGGAGCGAGTTCCACTGTGGCGGCCAATCGCATCTTTGCAACCTCACGTTCGCCGACGAGCCCTGGCGGCACTGACAGCGATCGCACCTCCCCATTCACATCGGTGAGCAAGGTTGCAAGTTCGTCCTCGGGAACATTGCGGTACCAGACGATGTTCATGAGTCGCTGCCCCGGCTCAACCTCGCCGGCCAGCCCAGGGATCGGGTAGACCAAGATGTGGCTGTTCTCCAACACCTGGTAGGTCAAAGATTCGTAAAGCGTGTTAAAGGTGTCGGCCGAGAGTTTGGACTCTGGAATCACCCCGCGCCAGGCAACATAGCCGGCATAGGTACTCCTCACCTCCGGTAGCAAGGTATTTCGCGCACCGGATGCAATGCCGTCGGCGCACACGAGAAGGTCCACCTCGTCGGTGCGACCGTCCGCAAAACTGATCCCAACGTGCGTACCGTCGTCAACGAATGAAGTCATCTCAGATGAAAGGTGATAATTTTCCCGCCCGAATCCCCGCAGGAGAACGCGGTAGACCGCGTTCCACGATGACAAATGATAGGACCGGGGCTCCTCAAACGAGGTTGACCCATCCGGTTGCAGGAAGCGAACCCATGTGGTTTTTGAGGAAAACTCGTCGGCCGGCACTCCCAGACGCTGCACCGGGTAACGCCACGTTGCCTCCAGCACCGCGATGCCCGCTCCCCGAGCCTCGAGTTCACGCTGTGAACGCTCGTAAATGGACACATCGCAGCCCAGATCTCGCAGGAGCAGGGCCGCTGTGAGACCTCCCAACGACCCCCCAATCACGGCGACTCTCGTTGGTGCACCCGGTTGCATAAAGACTATGGCTGGCCGAAGGTTGCGACCGAGTCCACCTTCAACTCAAACAGCACCCGACGCTCGTCAAAACCCGGATCACGAAGTCCGTAAGGGGGCTCCTGGCCGGTGTACTTCGTCCAGATTCGATCGAGCTGGGCGGTCACACGAGGGCCCTCAACCGGATCATCTTCGCTGATCTCGTTGACGGCCGTCGCCTTGATGCTCACCCAATGGTAGGCGTTTACCGGATTGATCAGCAGGAAACTCACTTGGGGATTGGCCCGGATCCACTCGACTTTTTTGCGTTCGGTGGACATATTTAATAAAACGGTGTCACCGACGTAGTCGAACCAGACCGGAGTGAGATTTGGTCGACCGGTGCTGCCCATGACAGCCACCACGGCTGTGATCGGTTCATCAATCAGGCGCTTGTAAATGGGGTCGAGGTCATCAAGACTGTGAACCGCGTCTCGATCACCGACCGTGAACTGACCGTTTTGCGTACCCGAAGCAACGTCTTTAAATTTTGCAACCTTGATTGTCATCGATCAGTCCCATCTGAGATAGGCAGCGTGCAGTTTCGGCAGGCGCCGAATATTTTGGAACTATATTGCTCGTTGGCACACGAGTCAATCACAATCGGTGATTGCGTCCGTTAACAATTCCCTAATAGAATATGGCCTAGATTTTTTAAGTGTCGCGACTTTTATGGGGTGCATCGGTGTCAGGACCGCTGAGCGGGATACGCGTGCTCGACCTGACGCAGGTGCTGTCTGGGCCCTTCTGCACGATGCTACTGGCCGACATGGGTGCCGATGTTCTCAAAATCGAACCTCCTAAAGGTGATGTTTCTCGGGCATGGGGGCCATTTCCTGACGCAGTTTCCCCGAGCGGGTTGGAAACGAGAATGGATGGGGCTGACTCAAATGGCCCCCACTCGTACGGCGGTTACTTTGCAAGCGTCAATCGGAACAAGCGCAGCACCTGCCTAGACCTCCGCTCCCCGGCAGATATTGATATCTTTCTGGCACTCGTTGACAGCGCAGACATCCTCGTTGAGAACTTCAGGGTCGGAGTCATGGATCGGTTTGGCCTTTCCTATGAAACCCTGCATGAGCGCAATCCCCGACTCGTGTATGCGAGCATTCGCGGTTTTGGCGATCCGCGCACCGGCCTGAGCCCATACGCCGAGTGGCCGGCGTTTGACATCATCGCTCAAGCGATGGCGGGACTCATGAGCATTACCGGTTCAGATGCCCAACATCCGATGAAAGTCGGCCCAGGAATCGGTGATATTTTTCCCGCCGCATTGTCGGCCTGCGGCATTCTCGCTGCTATTCACCATGTCGCCAAGACGGGTGAGGGTCAACTCGTTGACGTCGCCTTGGCTGACTCGGTACTCGCGCTCACCGAGCGAATCGTCTACCAGCACTCAATCACCGGCGTTTCGCCTGAGCCGCAGGGAAACACTCATCCACTCCTGTGCCCGTACGGCCTTGTGCGTTCCTCAGATGGCTTTATCGCCATCGCCTCACCGACCGACAATCATTGGCGGGAGTTGACAGAAGTCATGGGTCGACCTGAACTTGGAGCAGATCCGCGATTTGTCACGAACGAAGCCCGAGTGCGCAATGCCTCGATCGTGTACGCCGAGGTTGAGTCTTGGTCGTCGACCCTGACGAGCAATGAAGCTGTGCGTGCACTCAACGGGCTCGTACCGTGCGGGCCCGTAAATAGTGCAGCCGACATCGCTGCAGACGAACATACGCGTGTGCGCGAGATGATCGTGTCTGTTCCCCATCCTTGTGGTCAACTCATCGACATCGTCGGAGCTCCCATTAAATTTAGCGAGACTCCAACCAGGGAGTTCACTCGAGCGCCCGTATTAGGAGAGCATCAGCCGAAGTTTCTCACCGCTGCAGTTGTCGCGCCACAAACTTCATTGTCCAACGTGAATACCGATGTTTAACCAAAGTAGGAGGACTGGATGACTGCCAAAATAATCGCCGAGGAAAAATTTAATGCTAATGATTATTCCGACGAAATGCGAGTGGCACCGGATAACCGTGATGTCGGTACGAAGTTATGGTTTGAGAATCCATCTATCCGTGTCTGGGAGGTCCGACTCAAGCCGGGTGAGCGAAGCCCATTTCACGCGCACACCCACCGTTACTTCTGGACCGTTGTCCAAGGTGGCACCGGCCGGCAGCGAAGTCAGGACGGTTCAATGATTACTCGCGAATACAGCTCGGGTGACACCAACTATTCTGAGCACTCGGTGCAGAACCCGTGGCTGCATGATTTTGAGAACTTCGGTGACACCGACATGCTCTTCATCACGGTTGAACTACTGGACTGACGTGCCGGAAGACATTTTCGGCGCCATGGCGCTGGCACTCAAAAATAGTGGGGTTACCTGCATCTTCGGTGTACCAGGTGGCGGGCCGAATCTCGAGATGATCGGTGCAGCACATGGCGCGGGTATGGAATTCGTGCTTGCTCACGGCGAGAGCGCCGCGTGCGTGATGGCGAGCACTCATGGATTACTCACCGGTGGAGTTGGCGTTGCGATTGTGACGCGTGGTCCCGGCCTCACCAGTGCGGTGAACGGTCTCGCGCAGGCGACGTTAGATCGTTCACCCCTCGTTGTCATTTCCGACACGGTCCCCGCGTCACAGCGCCACCGCACCGCCCATCAGCGATTGGATCAGGTTGCGGCCGCAGCGCCGGTAACTAAATGGAGCGGTGTGCTGGGCTATCGTGATCCTGCCGCCACGGTTGCTGCAGCGATCGCGCTGGCCAAAGCTGCCCCACAAGGGGCTGTTCATCTTGCCTTTGACCTCACGCAGCCGGGCGACGTGCCCCCTGCTCCCACGGTCGCCACACCCACCGAGCAGAAAGTGCTGCAGCGGGTGCGGGATTTGTTTGCAACCGCCGCTCGCCCCGTGTTCATTCTTGGACTTGACGCAGTAGGTGCCTCCGGCCTGATCCGCGCTGCCGTCGAGGCGGCTGGTGTCCCTGTTCTCGTTACCTACGAGGCGAAAGGGATTATTCCCGAGTCGTTAACGAACTACGCCGGTTTCTTCACCGGGGTCGCGGCAGAGATGCCGCTGCTCCAGGCAGCTGACCTTATTGTCGGTATCGGGCTTGACTCGGTTGAGCCAATGCCCGGGCCGTGGCCGCACCAAGGGCAAGTGGTTCTTGTGCACAGCCATCCGGTGGAGACTGCCTACTTCGGGAACCCGATCCTGATCGTGGGCGGGTACGAATCCATGCTCGCTGAACTCCTGCCTTCACTCACAGCCCCATGGACCGGAGGTTTTGGCCGCAGTGAACTCGCCAATGCTGTGCGCAATTTGCCCTCACCGTCAGCATTACGCCCGCAGGACCTCGTCACAATTACCCAAGATCATTTCCCCGCAGCGCTCGTCACCATTGACGCAGGGGCGCATATGCTCGTCGCGATGCCACTTTGGCATGTTGAGGATCCGGGCTCCGTCGTTATTTCGAACGGCCTTGCCACCATGGGGTTTGCCCTCCCCGCTGCCATCGGCGCGGCAATTGCCTTTCCTGACCGTCCGGTCATCGCCTTCGTTGGGGATGGCGGACTGGGCATGGTTCTCGCCGAACTCGAAATCATGTGCCGACGCCAGTTAAATATCACGGTGATCGTCTTCAACGACGCGTCCCTCACCCTCATTAAACTCAAGCAAAAAAAGGGGCAGGGGGATGCGGGTGCAGTCGGTTACTCGCCGGTGTCTTTCGCGGGCATCGCCGCCGCGATGGGGATCGAATCCATGACGGTCCGCGATCGCGATGAGCTCCGTGACGCCCTGATTCGATCCGCGGGACAACCGTTCCTCATTGACGCGATCATCGACCCGGCCGACTACGTGGAGATCATCAAGGTCGTTCGCGGCTAACGTTGCGAGTGTCATCTCATCCACAGGCGACATATTCCCTCTTCCCAAGGGGTGTCCGTTGACCTTAGTTTCAGGCCATGTTGGGAATGCGAAAAACCACGAGTACTAAGGCCTCGGACCGATTACGGCTTGCCCTCAGCGATTGGAAACTTGCGCCGCCACCCAAAGAATTCATGGCACCGGTGGCCAAAC
>JBDNFV010000174.1:0-2230 GCA_041689635.1 Candidatus Nanopelagicales bacterium
CGATCGGCTCGAAAGTGCTCCGCTGGTGTCTGAAGACGAAGTTCTCAATTCCCTCGAGAATGAAGCGATCGGAATCCTGCGGGAAACCGCGGCGGCTTTTGCGCGTCCGGTAATGATGTATTCAATTGGCAAGGATTCTTCGGTGCTACTTCACCTTGCCAAAAAAGCGTTCTTTCCAGCAACCTTGCCGTTTCCATTCCTGCATGTGGACAGTCAGTGGGAATTCGGTGAAGTAATTCAGCACCGTGATCGCATGGCGCGAGAGCTCGACTTTGAGTTAATCGTTGCTAAGAGTGAAGAAGGAATCGCTCAGGGAGTTAGTCCTATGTCACACGGGACCCACGAATACACCCGGATCATGCGGACCCAGCCACTCCTTGAAGCCCTCGCGCAGGGGCAGTTTGATGCGGCGATAGGAGGCGGTCGGCGAGACGAAGAGAAGAGTCGTGCCAAGGAGCGGGTCTTTAGTTTGCGCGAGTCAGGCCAACGGTGGAATCCACGAAATCAACGACCGGAATTTTGGCGGACCGTTAATAGCAAATTAGTTGATGGCCAAACCATGCGGGTTTTCCCGCTTTCCAATTGGACCGAGCTCGATGTTTGGAGGTACATCAGGCGGGAGAAGATCCCGGTGGTTGATCTCTATTTCTCCCGGCTGAGAAAAACGGTTGAGCGTGATGGTCTAATCCTGGTCCCCGATGATGATCGGATGCCGCTGCTGCCGGGTGAACAACTTGTTGAACAAAAAGTGCGATTCAGAACCCTTGGTTGTTTTCCCGTGACGGGTGCGATGGTTTCTGATGCGGTGACACTCGATGATCTCGTGCGGGAAATGGAAACAACCAGGCTGAGTGAGCGATCCGGCCGAATGGTTGATGGCGAACGCGGTGATTCGATGGAAGCCAAAAAACGCTCGGGCTATTTCTAATTCGGCCACCCCTAAGTCTCGCGGGGCCATCCCCAATATTTAGACGTAACGTATTTCTGGTAACGTCTTTCACGTAAAGACTCGAGCCGTTTAGGAGCTCGACACATGTGAGGGGCATCCGGTGGGAACAGCATCAGTCACACTGATTCATGGCGATGGAATCGGTAAAGAGGTCGTTGACGCAACGGTTGAGATGGTGCACGCTTCCGGTGCGCAGGTGGAGTGGGAGCACGCAGTAGCGGGTGAGCAAGCCTTTAAGGCAGGCGTCGCCAGTGGTGTCCCAGAAGAAACAATGGAGTCAATCCGTCGAACTAACATGGTGCTGAAGGGTCCGCTCGGCACCCCGATCGGTTTCGGTGAGAAGAGCGCTAACGTCACACTTCGCAAGTTGTTTGAAACGTATGCGAATATCCGCCCGGTTCAAGAAATGCCGGGAGTCCCGACGCCGTATTCTGGGCGCGGGATTGATCTTGTTGTCGTCCGCGAAAATGTGGAAGACCTTTACGCGGGAATCGAACATATGCAAACTCCTGACGTCGCGCAATGTCTCAAGTTGATCAGCCGGTTGGGCTGTGCTCGGATCGCGCGCACGGGTCTTGAGCTTGCTGTTGCCCAAGGGCGAACCAACGTTGCTGTCGCAACAAAATCAAACATTATGAAATTTACCGAAGGCATGATGCAACGCGAATTTCTGGCTGCCGCTGAAGATTACCCAACACTGAATACGTGGCACGTGATCGTGGATAACTGCGCACATCAGTTGGTGAAAGCGCCCGAACAGTTCGAAGTCATCGTTACGACTAACATGAATGGCGATATTCTTAGCGACTTGACTAGTGCCCTAGTAGGTGGACTCGGATTCGCACCGTCGGCCAACCTGGGTAATCAAGTAGCGATCTTCGAAGCGGTCCATGGCTCCGCCCCAAAATACGCGGGCAAGGACGTTGCAAACCCCACGGCGGTTGCGCTTTCAGCGGTGATGATGTTGCGCCACCTCGGGCAGTTCGAAGAGGCAACTCGAATGGAACAGGCAATTCTGCGAACGTTAGAAGATGGAATACACACCCAAGATGTCAAGGTTGGTGAACCGGTGGGCACTCGCGAATACACCGATGCCGTCATCGCCCGCATGGGTCAAACGTCAAGCTTGCCAAGTAGGAATCACAATCCAATTAAGTTGCCACAGATCGCGCGCGAAGATGTCCGGTCGAATGTGGGAGCGCGTGAATACGTTGGAGCCGACGTATTTGTCGAGACTGCCGACTCGCCTGCCCAATTGGGTGAGCGTTTGACCCGGATTGC
>JBDNFV010000175.1:0-1528 GCA_041689635.1 Candidatus Nanopelagicales bacterium
CCGTGATTGACCATATCGGTTCCGCGGACGGTCCGAGCATTGCGGACGGTGATAATTTTTCGATGTGAGTGATTATGAGATTCGGCGTTGCCCGCCACCGATGTGATCAATCGGGACAGTTCACTCGGTGCGCTACCCATCGCTCCGAATTGTGCACTTAATTGCAATGGCTCGGTGTCGGGAAGACTTGCGTTCGGGTCTCCGGTTTCCCCCCACGCTGGAAAACCGGATTTGAGAACCAGCCATGGTTTTGCGGCGAATTGCGCGGGTCGCCACAAAATAATGTCGGCGAGTTTTCCCGGGGTGAGCGTGCCAATTTCGTGGGCCAATCCGTGAGTTAGCGCCGGGTTGATCGTAATTTTTGCCAAATAACGCAGTAGGCGAGCATTCGTGTTGTCTTCTGTTGAACCGAGCACACTGGCCATGGCAAACGTTCGCCACCACGTTTCACCTGCGCGACCCATCCCCTGGGCATCAGAGGACGTCATCGGAATGACCCCCTTGTCGTGGAGCTGATTTTCTGCCGCCATGGTGAAGCCTCGCACTCTGGCGCGCGCGATCCGGATGTCAGCTTCACGCTGACTATTCATTCCGTGACACAGCAGAATCATGTCCAAGTGCTCGGAAACAGCGTTAGTGCCGTACGGCAATGTTGGATTAGTGGAGGAAGCCAAAATATTGTCACGGCCGGCAAGGGTGAGGACATCGGGTGCGTGGCCCCCACCGCAACCTTCAACGTGATAAGCGTGAATCGCGCGTCCGGCGATCACGTCGACCGTGTCCGCTACCGAGAGGGTTTCATTGAGGCCGTCGGTATGCAGGGCAACTTGTACGTCGATTTCGTCCGCTAAACGCAGCGCCGTATCAAGGGTTCGCAGCGTTGCCCCGGTATCTTCATGAACTTTAAAGCCGCACACCTGACCTGCGATCGCTTCACGCAGCGGGTCAACGGTGGCAGAGGATGCCCGCCCAAGCAGCCCAATATTCATCGGGTATCGCTCCATGGCGCGGTGCGCCTGGTCGAGGAACCAACGGGAACCAAGTCCAACCCCCCAAACGGGACCGGCCTCTTGGGCGATCACCGTGGTGATGCCGGAGGAGAGCATTGCTTCAAATACTCGGGGCGTAAGGGAATGAACATGTGCGTCAACGCCACCGGGTGTCGCGATCATTCCATCGGCTGAGATGACAACTGTTCCGGAACCAACAACGACATCAACATTGTTCATCGTGTTTGGATTACCAGCTTTTCCAATTCCCGAGATGCGTCCTTCTCGGATCCCAATTGATGCGACATAAATTCCGTCCACCGGATCCATGACGATCACGTTGGTCAACACGACATCACAGGACTCCGCAGTCGGTACCGGGGTGAGGCCGATTCCATCTCGCCCGGTCTTGGCGAAGCCGACATGGAATTCATCTCCCCGATCGGGGACCCGGCGTTCGATGGTGAGATTAAGGTTTAAATCACCCAGCGCAATCACGTCTCCGGCCTGCGGGCCATAGTTCCCGATATCGACCGCCG
>JBDNFV010000176.1:0-1847 GCA_041689635.1 Candidatus Nanopelagicales bacterium
ACAGTTGCGGGCTTTCGGTGTTGCGAGCCTGCTTCACGCATATCGGCATCAACAATTCGCGAAAGACAACCATCCAGTTGTTTGTTGAGTGGATCACCACTCAAACGTTGAAAACCGGGAAAGCCGGACGCCAGAATCAGATCGACGTATTCGTTTAACCCCAGTGGGCAGTCGCTGTGTATTCCGAGTGATTCACCTTGCAGCAGGTCGCGCAGACGGACAGGTGTAATTCGACCCGCACCGCTATGTGTTCCAATCGCGGGCATAGATCAGGTGAGCAAGAACCGACCACCTTGATTGTGGTTGTCAACGTCTATTTTGACCGCATCCCGCACACGGGGAGCGCATTGCCATTCGTCAATGAGGATTGGTGGCGCACCCAGGAGAAGCGGCTCGGGGTCTGCCTGCGCGATCAGTCGCTCCGCTGTAAGGCCGTCGAGGTCTTTCCCACCCCTTTGGGCCCGTCGATCAAAATAGCGGGGGGTGCGGGAAGAGTGCATCAAGTTCGTCGTCGATCACTCGTCGAACGTATTCTCCTGAATCGAAGGACTGAACATTGTGCTTGATAATAATGAACTGTTTCGCGTTTTTCTCCGGAACTACCCGACGTGAGTTTCAAGCTAAACCTGATTAGCGAATTCGACAACCATTCGGCAACCAGCCCCAGAAATGTTGACAAGTTCGCACACCAACGGCTTCAAAGATTCAATGACGGTCAACCCCAGGCCTTTCACAAAGTCTGAAGGCAAACCTACTCCGTTGTCTTGCACTTCAATGCGCACCGAGGCCACCGGCATTGATTCCCCGTGCGAAGTGATTCGAATGGAAACCTCGGTGGCCTTGCCGTGGCGAAAGGCATTTGACAGTCCTTCTTCGACAACGCGCACGATTACTTCCGTGCGAGTGCGAAGCACGATTTCGTCAGGCAACTGCACGTCAACACGCATGAGTCCTTGCCACGATTGCGCGAGGGCTTGAATCGCTGCGCTCGCACTGGTTATCGGGCTGGTGTCCAAAGCGTTCATGACTTCGGCCGTGATGAAGGGATCCACCAATGGCGCTATGCGCGCGAACTCACCGTTGTCGAGCAAGGCCGCGGTGATCAACAGTCGCGACTGAACACTCCCGTGCAGTTGGCTGGCGAGTTCCTTGCGCAGTCCGTCCAGCTCGCGTTCGGTGGCAACCTGCATGAGCTCGGTCTGGGTTACCTCAGATTCCAAGGTGTCAATTACCTGCTCACTCGAACGCACCGCCGTAATGGCAATTCCCACGACAACGGTCAGAAGGGGGAGCCATAGGGCATTAGAAACCATCAGTCCCAATCCTGCGGGCCACGGACGCGGATCAAAAAGTACCGATGCAACAACACTTGTGAGAAAAACAGTGATCGCCATTACCACGATGAAGACGCTGAGCCCCGGCAGCCACCTCATGTCGTTCAATCGTTTGCCCAACACAAACATGGCCGAAATCGCGACAATGCTGAAGGTGATCTGTGCAATCGCAGGACCGAACCCGATCGAGAGACCCAGTGAGCCGATCGCACTCATGGTCCATAACAAAACAACCGGGGCGGTTGCATAAGGGTTCACAAAAATCGAGGTCCGAATCACCTGCCACCACGACACGTGTCGCGCCCCTTGGGGTTCCTCCTGCTCCCAGATTCGGTGGCTAAGTTCCCGGGCTTGCGTACTGGTCTGAACATTTTCTAAATCGGTGCGCACGGACTCGATCAACGCCCCACGCAGCGTCTGCGTGACCCCTGTGTTGTGAAAAACAGCCCGCTCAACCTCCACCTGCTCCTCCAGCAACCGGGTGCGCTCATGTCGATACGTGGAGATAACAGA
>JBDNFV010000177.1:0-12750 GCA_041689635.1 Candidatus Nanopelagicales bacterium
AATTCCGCGACCCAGTCGCGATCGCTTACAGCGTCAATGGAGTTACCCAAAGCACTATTAAATCCAAGTGCATTGGCAACCAGTTCGGGATCCAATCCCAGACTCGATCCGGCCAAGGCGCCGGCCCCCAGCGGTGACCGGGCCGCACGCGAATCCCAGTCGGAAAGACGCTCGAGATCCCGACCTAGTGCATGAACGTGCTTGGCTAATTCATGTGCGAATGACACTGGCTGTGCATGCTGCATATGGGTGAACCCAGGGGAATAGGTGAGGACATTTTTATTCGCCTGTTCCAGAAAAACTTCCTGCAGACCAATGATCTCTCGCGCGATCAAGCGCGCGTGATCGCGTAAGTAGAGTTTAAAATCCGTGGCAACTTGATCATTTCGACTTCGCCCAGCGCGAAGTTTTCCACCCAACTCACCCAGGAGACTAATCAGCCCTCGTTCAAGGGCCGAATGAACATCTTCGTCCTCTGCATTTGGACGAAATTCACCATTGGCAACTTGCGACCTCAACGTCTCCACGGCTAGTTCAACTTGATGTGCTTCCTCGTTGGTCAAAAGTTCAGCACGAAGAAGTACGTGCGCGTGTGCTCCAGTCTGCAACAAGTCATACGGTGCCAGTCGCCAATCAAAGTGGGTTGAACAACTCAATGCCGACATGGCCGACGATGGACCGGACGTAAATCGACCACCCCATAGCCTGCTCTCACTCTTCATTTGGGAACTTGTTTGATCCACTTCTAGGACCCGCTCTCAGCTAGGGCAACTAAATCGCCGCAAATCTTCTTCGCATGTACTTCATTCCGCGCGACTAAGAAAATTGTGTCATCGCCTGCAACGGTTCCAAGAGTATCGAAGCATCCGCTTCTATCAAGGTGACCGGCCAGAAATTGCGCACCACCCGGTGGCGTGTGCACAACGACCATGACCTGTGAAAACTCGGCGCTTAGGAGGAGTTCATGTAAGGCACGTACCAGGCCAGGTTGGGAACCTTCTGCCCGCAGAGACGTGTTTGCCGCACTTGAAACAACGTAGTGCGCGCCGTTGACCCCATGTTCTTTTGTAGCACCTAGGCCTTCCAGATCACGTGATAATGTCGCCTGCGTAACGTTGAAACCTTTGTCACGCATTAATTTCGAAAGTTCATTCTGGTTATGTACTTTTTGAGTATTCACCAACTCGGCAATTAATGAGCGGCGAGAACTCATGGTCTGTGGAGCCTTTCTTGATTCAGCCACGGCTGATCCCAGAAAAAATGGCGCATGTATCTTCCCATCCGGCGAGCCCTTGCTCAATTTCCATATCGGTGATTGTCAAGGCGGGTGCAAGTCGAATTGCCGTAGAACTCACGGCGTTAACCAGGATCCCGTTGTCGAGTGCTATCGCCGCAAATACCGCGGCCGTTTCGCGTTCGCCGTCAATATCAAGTTCGGCTGCCAAAAGCAGCCCCCGACCACGCACATGAGTAACTAGTCCGCCTGACCGTGCGGAAAGTTGTTGCTGCAGCGTGGCGCCCACATCACTGGCACGGGCTAGCAGGTTTTCTTGCTCAATGATGTCTATCACCGCGAGAGCGGCTGCACATGAAACTGGGTTGCCGCCGAATGTTGATCCGTGAGACCCGGGTGTGAACATGTGGGAAGCATCCCCTGCAGTAATCAGGGCGCCGATGGGAAGGCCACCTGCCAAACTCTTTGCGACAGTCATGGCGTCCGGCACGACGCCACTTTCCGAATGGGCCCACCAGTTGCCCGTGCGGCCGATTCCCGTTTGAACTTCGTCAATAATCAAGAGCGCACCGACCGCTTTAGTCCATTCGCGGGCGGCGAAAATAAATTCTCGTGTCAGTGAGCGCACCCCGGCTTCCCCTTGAATCACCTCTAAAAAAACCGCCGCGGTTGATGAAGTGATGGCTCCTCTTAGGGCATCGAGATCGTTCACTGCGACGACCGATATGTCTGGTAGCAATGGCGCAAATGGCGCTTGTTTTCCTGGCTGAGCAGTGAGCGAAAGCGCCCCCATGGTTCTGCCATGAAAGCTCCCTTCCAACACGACAATTTCCGTCCTACCCGTCAATCTCGAGAGTTTGAGTGCCGCTTCATTTGCCTCCGCACCAGAGTTGCAAAAAAATACCTTGGACTCGGGCCATCCAACGAGTTCTTGCAATTTCGAAGCCAACTTCACTGACGGTTCGTTGGCATAAAGGTTACTCGTGTGCACCAAAGTTCCCACCTGGTCGGACACGGCCTGGACGTATCTAGGATGCGCAGCGCCCAAAATATTGACGGCGATACCGCCGAGTAAGTCAATGTACTCGCGCCCGACCGAGTCCCACACCCGGGAACCTTGCCCCCTCACAAGGGATAACGTAGGAGTTCCGTAAGTACTAAGAAAAGCATCTTCCCAGTTTGGCTTCATCGCGTGATCACCGTCCCAGGCTGATTATTTGCTGCGAGTGAGTGTGCAAGCGCGTGCTCAACACTGCCGTTGATTATCTGCACACTGCTACACCCTTGGCGAAGAGCATTAATCGCAGACTCAAGTTTGGGGATCATTCCTTCAGAGGTTTCCGGAAGCAGTTGCTCGACTTGAGCCAGAGTCAGATCCGAGATAAGCGATTCGGGATCCGGGTATTTGGCCAATACTCCGTCAACATCTGTCATTAAGATTAGTCTTAGCGCACCAAGTGCCCCAGCGAGTGAACCTGCCGCGGTGTCAGCATTCACATTGAGACTGATTCCGAGTTTGGTTGAAGAAACGGGTGAAACTACTGGTACATAACCGTTTTTGAGCAAGACCATTATCAATTTCGTATCTACCGAAGCAATTTCTCCGACCAGTCCAAGGTCAAAATCCTGATGAAATAACTGGGTTGATGTAAATAGTTTTGCGTCTTCACCACTGATCCCAACCGCCGTAACCCCATGCGTATTTAATGCGGTTACGAGTTCCCTCTGCACATCACCTGTTAGCACCGTCGCGACCACTGACGCGATCTCCGATGTCGTGACCCTCAGGCCCCCATGAAACTCGGTTTTGATGTCGAGTCGACTCAACATTTGAGATATCTGTGGTCCACCACCGTGGGTAATAACGACGCGAAAGCCCTGTTGTCCTAGGTCTTGAATATCGTGAGCGAAAGAGGTAAACAAATCTGGCGAAGCCATGGCATTGCCACCAAATTTTATGACAAGAATCGGTGCTTCCTTGCTCATGTTGAATACTCCGAATTTTCGACTACATAACCGATCGATAAGTCATTGGTTCGGATGAGGGCGCGATCTGACCCCGCGTGCAAGTCAATGAGGACGTCGACATGTCGCGGGGTTAAATCCACCTGGGATCGATCCTCACCAACTCCCCCACCAATACAAATTTTCACTCCATTGATGCTGACGTCAACGCGATCAGATTCAAAGGAGGCGCTCGTCGTGCCAACGGCTGAGAGGATCCGACCCCAGTTTGGATCTTGACCAAACATCGCACATTTAAAGAGATTGCTGCGCGATACCGCCCTTCCGACCAGTACAGCATCACTTTCACAGCGTGCTCCCTTAACCTCGATATGAATTTCTTTGGTAGACCCTTCGGCATCCGACATAAGAAGTTGTGCCAACTCCTCACAGACGTACATCAGGGATTCCTGAAATTCCACTAAACTCGGCATCACACCGCTTGCGGCATTTGCCAGCAGAATAACCGTGTCGTTGGTTGACATGCATCCATCTGAATCAAGCCGGTCGAATGTTTGTGCCGTTGCGCGATTCAAAGCCTGTTGCAACATTTCCGGGCCAACGTCGGCGTCCGTCGTGATAACCGAGAGCATTGTTGCCATGCCAGGGGCAAGCATCCCCGCTCCCTTGGCCATTCCGCCAATTGTGTAACCGTGCTTGGTGACCGAAGATAGTTTGTGCTTGGTGTCCGTTGTCATGATTGCTTCTGCGGCCGCAACTCCACCGTCAGAGGAGAGTGCGGTTACTGCTGACCTCATTCCGGCTCCAAGTGCCACCATGTCCAGACGTTCGCCGATCAACCCGGTTGAGCAAATGAACACTTCACCGGCCCCAAAATCACCGATCGCTGTAACGCTCAGTTCGGTTGCAACAAGTTCCGCGGTGAGGTGGGTATCAGCAAAGCCCGCCGCACCGGTGCAAGCGTTAGCACCCCCTGAATTAAGTGCCACGACCCGGCCGTCGCCACCCAGAAGGATTTGGCGTGACCACAGCACGGGAGCGGCCGCAAATCTGTTAGTGGTGAAAACGGCCGCGGAGTGCGCTTTCGGTCCCGTGTTGACAACCAGGGACACATCTTTGGCGCCACTGGATTTAAGTCCTGCCGAGACACCTGCGGCAATAAACCCCTGCGGCGCGGTCACACTCACGGTGAAACTCCAGTTTGGAGCAGTCCGGCTGTTTCCTCAAAACCGCACATAAGATTTGCATTCTGGATTGCTTGTCCAGCCGCACCTTTCACCAAGTTGTCTAGCGTGGCAATCACGATGAGCTGGTTGGCATGCTCATCAATGCTCACACTGATTTGAACGTAATTACTTCCTATCACGCTTCCCGTATTCGGCATTTGTCCCTCATCCAGAACGGATACAAATGGTGATTCCTGGTAATAATCACGGTAGATCTCTCGTGGATCTCCAGCCGCGCCGGCAGCCAGAGTGCTGGTGCACGTTGCAATAATTCCCCGCGGCATTGGCGCTAGCAATGGCGTGAAGCTGATGCGCACATGTGCTTCTGGCCAGATTGAGCTCAAAACCTGTTCCACTTCTGGGGTGTGTTGGTGCACCCCACCAATTTTGTAGGCACTGATGGAACCCATAACTGCTGAGGCTGTGAGATTCGGTTTGGGAACACGTCCCGCGCCGGTTGTTCCACTGGCAGCGACCACGTTAATAGCCGAGTCACCCATCAGGTGGGCCGCGACGGCGGGTGCACATGCCAAAGAAATGGCAGTTGCGTAGCAGCCCGGATTTGCAATGGTGGTCGACGCCGAGATCACTTCTCGTTGATGTGCTAGTTCTGCAAGCCCATACGTCCACGTTCCAGCATGGGTGCCGCCGTAATAGCGTTCCCACTTGTGCGCGTCCGAGAGTCTAAAATCAGCGCCCAGGTCAACGATCATCTGATTCTGGTTCGCCGCGAGAAGTTCCGAAGCGATTTGGGCAGATTGACCGGCTGGCAAGGCGATAAACACAATGTCTGCCCGCAGTTGATCGGCGCTCAGCGAACACATCTTGAGCGAGCCAACCGATGCGGGTGCCAACGCTGGATGTACCGAATCAACCCGCTCACCGGCTGATGAATGTGCCGATGCCGCTACTACCTCATAGCGCGGATGAGCCTCAATTAGCCGCAATAATTCGCCGCCGGCGTAGCCGGATGCACCGGCAATTGACACTCTCATAGATATATTATACACATATGTGCATAATAATCAGCCGGCGGACTATCGCAGCGTTCCGCCAACCTGTGTTAAAACGATTGCGATAATGCGGTTTCGAAGATCTTGTAATTCTTGAGCCGAAAGGGTTCGCCCTTCCCGGCGAAAGCGCAATGAGAAGGCGAGTGATTTATGGGTGGGTGGAATCTGATCGCCTTCATAAACATCGAACAGTCGAATGGATTCGAGGAGTTCTCCACCGCCTTCACGGATGCAGGATTCAACCTCCGCCACCGGATATTCACGTGTCACAACGAAGGCTAAGTCTTCCTTGGCAACTGGAGAATTGGAGAACACGGGAGCCGATGCACTTGTAACCGCCTGGGACAACAACATGCTCAGGTCCACTTCAGCAGCACAACTTCGCTTGGGAAGATTCCAATGCTCAATAACGGATGGATGCAATTCTCCGGCAAAACCGATAACTTCCGATGTTTCTTTCAGCAAAATTTCGGCGCATCGACCCGGATGAAAACTCGGGTCGCTTCCCGTGTGCACCGTGAGATCAACACCGAGTTCGTTGGCAACGACGAAAACAGCATCGATTGAATCACGCCACGTTGCGGGCCGTGGGATCCCCCACACTCCAGCAGACTCGATTGCTCCGCTAAAGAGCACACCTAAATGATCAGGCTGAGCTGGAAGGGCAACTTGCATTTGTTCCCAGACAAGGTCAGAAGGCCGAGAATCAACCCCTGGATCCAGATCAATCTTTGCAACCGTCCCCAGAAACACAGACCCGATTTCATAAAGCGCTAAATCATTCTCCCCTCGCCCGACATTTCGCGCCGCGATCGATAGGAGTCCGGGTAACAGTGTTGATCGCATTTTGGGTGCAAGATCTGAAAGAGGATTCACCAAAGTGGGTGATTCCCTGCGCGGGTCATTCTCAGTAATTCGCAATGCATCTAGGTCCACCGACCCAATGAAGGGATACGCGCGGACTTCGTGCATACCGCGGCCCGCCAAAAGGTTTCCGATGCGACGACGCAAACGTTGTTCATGAGTCAAGCCTCGCCCCGCGGGCGCCATCGGCAACGTTGAGGGGAGCTTCTCAAACCCTACAAGTCGAATGACTTCTTCGACGAGATCGGCAGGTTGAGTTACATCAGGTCGCCAACTCGGTGGGGTGACTAACACAATGTCAGGTTTCATGCGAACATATGTTGCACCGATTGCATCGAGTTTTTCGATCACGGTTGTGCTGTCAATAATCATTCCTGCCGTGCGGGTGGGAAGCTGCAGGTCGAACTCAATAACGGTCTCTGACATCGGGGATTCCACCGCGCACATGCCGGCATATGTCCCACCGCCATATTTTATTAAAAGTGCACACGCTCGTGCCGATGCAATCGGCGCAAGTTCCCGATCTATACCTCGCTCAAATCGCCGAGACGCTTCACTGGAAATCTTGTGACGCCTAGAATTACTCGCAATACTTGCCGCGGGGAAGTAGGCGGCCTCAAGAGCAATGCTTGTGGTGCTGTCATCAATTTCTGTGGTCGACCCTCCCATGGTGCCAGCGAGCCCAATGGGTCCACTTGAATCAGCAATCACAGCGTCAAGGGGGGAAAGGCTTCGAAGCACACGATCCAGTGTCTCCAATGTTTCCCCCACACAGGCCTGCCGAACGCTCACCGGGCCGGCAAGTTTGTCCGCATCAAATGCGTGAGTTGGCTGACCTAGTTCCAACATGACGTAGTTTGTTACATCAACGGCCAATGAAATACTCCGCATTCCACACGCTTGCAATCGACTGACCATGTAGCTGGGAGTCGGAGCATCCGGGTTGAAACCCACGACTGTGCGTAGCGTGAGCAATTCGCAGGAATCAAAATCTTCAATGACACAATCAAGGGGTGTTACCCCGGGCGATGGTGGGCCAAGCTCCGGTTCGAAATGTAAAGCGGGATCGTGAAATTCAACACCGAAGGCCGTAGCGACTTCACGGGCGACACCGCGCACAGAGAGTGCATACCCCCGATCAGGTGTCACGGCAATGTCCAGAACGTGATCACCGATGCCCAACAATTGGTTTGCGTTTTGACCCGGCGTGACCCCACCCAGAACCATGATTCCCGCATGATCCTGACCAAGCCCCAGTTCGCGTTCTGAACAGATCATGCCGTCGGAGACGTGACCATACGTTTCCCGCGAGGTAATTGTGAAATCACCGGGCAAAGTGACACCAGGCACCGCGACCACGACGTGATCTCCTACCGAAAAATTCATTGCGCCACAGACTATTCCTCGAATCTGTGTGCCAACATCGACCTGACACCAACGAATGGGTTTTTTAAACTCGGTGAGTTCTTCAATTTCCACAACTCGGCCAATAACCAGTGTTCCACTCACGCCGGCGCCGAGAGTTTCTACACCTTCAACTTCTAGGCCTGCGTTGATCAAGGCCTCGGCAACTTCCCGGGCACTTGCCGTAACGGGCGCAAACTCTTGAATCCAGGTCAACGGGATTTTCATTACGCCTCCAGCCCAAATGCTGCAGTGAATCGAATATCGCCTTCAACGATGTCCCGCATGTCGGCAACTCCGCTTCGAAACATAAGGGTTCGTTCGATTCCCATTCCAAAGGCAAATCCCGAGTACACCTGCGAATCAATCCCAACGGCACGCAAAACTTTAGGGTTAACCATTCCGCAGCCGCCCCATTCGATCCAACCTTCACCGCCACACGCACGGCAACCGCTCACGCCCGTTTCACCCAGGCAGACAAAACACTTCAAATCTACTTCGGCACTCGGCTCGGTAAACGGAAAAAAAGATGGGCGCCAGCGAATATCAATCTGGGGTCCAAACATGACGTGCGCCAGATGATTCAAGGTTCCACGCAGGTCCGCCATGGTCAAATTCTTGTCAACTGCAAGGCCTTCGATTTGATGGAAGACCGGAGTGTGAGTGGCATCAAGTTCATCGGTTCGAAAGACGCGTCCGGGTGCCACCACGTAAATGGGCACGGATCGTTCAAGCATCGCTCGAACTTGAATCGGCGATGTATGAGTCCTCAACACAACTCCTGAGTCTGCACTTTCAACAAAAAACGTGTCCTGCATAAGTCGAGCAGGATGGTCTTTAGGGAAATTTAATGCATCAAAATTTGCCCACTCGAGTTCGAGCTCTGGACCTTCAGCGATTTCATATCCCATTGCAATAAACACATCGGAGAGCCGTTCCATCAGTGTGGTCAATGGGTGACGGGCACCGCGCTTGAGCCGATCGACCGGGACGCTGACATCAACTCTTTCTGATCTGAGTACATCATTGTCTCGGATAAGAGTGAGTTCAGCTTCACGTAAGTCCAGTACTGCTTTTATGCGTGCTTTAGCTTCACCTATTCTTTTTCCGACGTCAGCCTTTGCTGCGGGAGGCAGTGCGCCAATTTCGCGATTTGCTAATGCAATCGGGGAACGATCCCCGAAATGATCAAGTCTGGCGGACTTTAACGAGTCCAAATCCGTCGCCGCGCCAAACGCGGCTGTCGCCCCGGTGACCATGCCTTCTACTGAATCAGCATTGAGCGCCGGGACTTGCTTGGGGTCAAATGACTTATTAGGAGCAGACAACCTATGCCTCCAAAACTGCAGCGACGAGCAGATCCGAACTCGCTTCAAGATCACCGGTGCCATGCAGAATGAGATCTGGGGTCAATGGCGGTTCATAGACTTGCCCAACCCCCGTCATATTCGGTAAGTTGCCCGCGGCAGCTTTTGCGTAAAGACCCTTCGGATCACGTTGCGAACACACCTCAACCGGGGTATCAACAAAGACCTCGATGAAGTCGCTTTTTTCAAACAGGGCCGCCGCACTCTCACGATCAGAGCGGAACGGGGAGACCAATGCAACGAAAACAACGACTCCACTCTCTTTCATGAGCTTGCTCACCTCGGCAACGCGTCGAACATTTTCGGCCCGATCTTCCGGTGTGAATCCCAGGTCCTTATTCAGCCCAGTACGCACATTGTCACCGTCAAGGACATAGGTGTGGATACCCAACGCGTGCAATTTGCGCACGGCGGCATCGGCAATTGTTGACTTGCCAGATCCGGATAGCCCGGTGAGCCACACGACACGCGCAGGATGGCCCATCAGTAAAGTGCGGGCTTGATTATCGACGTCGTAGACATGTGGGACAAGGTTGAACGCCCGGCGCATGGCGTGTCGAGACAGGCCAGCGGCAACGGTGTCGGCGCTCACACGGTCAACGAGTAGAAAACCACCCGTATCCCGGCAGGTTCGATATGGATCCATCGGGATTGGGCGATCTGTGGCAATCTCGACGAGTCCAATGTCATTCATGTTCAGCACGCGCGCAGCATGCTCATGCCCAGAGACAACATCGAGGCGATGCCGCACATTCGTCACCGTGGCAGGAACGGAACGCGAACCCGAGATCAATAAATATGACCGACCGTGTGCCAGTGGTTCCTCGCCCAACCACACCATGTCCACACTAAAGCGGTCGGCCGGTTGCAGCGACGCCCCGGCGATCAAAATATCTCCCCGGGTGACGTCAACTTCGTGGTCAAGGGTGAGAGTCACCGCCTGCCCGTAGGTTGCTTCGGCGAGATCACCGTCTGCGGTGACAATTCGATCGATTGTGGCAGTGCGACCTGAGTCCGCGACCACGATTTCATCTCCTGGACGGATGGAGCCCGCGACGACAGTTCCAGCGTAACCGCGGAAATTTCCTTCTGTACGGGCAATAAATTGGACGGGGAATCTAAAGCCTTCGTCGGCCACTCGGTCAATCGGTTCCCAGATCGCAAGCGCGCCCAGTAACGATTCTCCCGTGTACCACGGCATTGATTCGGATTTAGTGGCAACATTGGCGCCGGTAACCGCGCTCACGGGAATGCCATCAATCTGCTGCACGCCCAGACGCGCTGCGGTTATTCTTACTTCACCCATGACTTGCTCGAATACTTCGTGTGAATAATCAACAAGGTCCATCTTGTTGACCGCAACAACTATTGTTTGCACGCCCATCAGCGCGCATACCGTGAGGTGTCTGTGAGTTTGTGGACGAACACCACGGGCCGCATCAACAAGGAGCACCGCTACATCACCATTTGAAGCTGCTACCGCCATGTTGCGTGTGTACTGCTCGTGGCCGGGTGAGTCAGCAATTAGCACGCGCCTACCGTTAGGCAAGTTGAGATGCCGGTATGCCACGTCGATGGTGATGCCCTGCTCACGTTCGGCCTCCAGTCCATCGGTAAGAAGGGAGTAATCAACTTCGCCAACGGGAACGGTCGAGCCGCCACGCCGAGTCGTCCGTGCGTATTCCAATTGGTCAATGGGAACGCTGTCAGTTTCAACAAGGAGCCGGCCGATCAGGGTTGATTTGCCGTCGTCCACGGAACCGCAGGTGACGAGATGAAGTACTGGGGTTTGTCCACTCATTAGAAATATCCTTCGGCTTTCTTAGCTTCCATGGAGCCACCGCCCTCACCATCAATGAGACGACCTGAACGTTCCGATACCTTACTGGTTTCCATTTCCGCAATCAGGTCGGCCAGGTTATCTGCGGTTGATTCCACGGCCCCCGAAAGCGGGTAGCAGCCAAGGGTACGAAAACGCACACTTTTCATGGTGGGCACTTCGCCTTCATGCAGCGGGAAACGTTCATCATCGACCATAAGCAATATTCCACCGCGCTCAACAACGGGTCGCTCTTTGGCGAAATAAAGCCCAGGGATCTCAATATTCTCACGCTCGATATAGCGCCAGATGTCCAATTCCGTCCAATTCGACAACGGGAAAACGCGCATCGTTTGCTCGGGTGCTAGCTGGGTGTTCGCTGTCCGCCAAAACTCCGGGCGTTGTTTGCGCGGATCCCAGCGATGTCCTGGTTCCCGGAGTGAAAAAATGCGTTCCTTTGCCCGGCTGCGTTCTTCATCACGGCGGGCACCGCCAATCGCCGCGTCGAACTGGTACCGGTCAATTCCTTCCCGCAGCGCCACGGTTTTCATTAGCCGGGTGTACTCGTGGGTGCCATGGGTAAAGGGGGTAACCCCCTGCGCGATTGCTTCCGCATTTTGGGCGATTCGAAGATCAAGTCCAAGATCCTTGGCCCGCCTCTCCCGGAATTCAATCATTTCCTTGAATTTCCAGGTCGTGTCAATATGCATCACGGGAAATGGCAGTGGCGCTGGGTGAAAAGCTTTTATCGCAAGGTGCAAAAGTACCGAGGAATCTTTACCGATGCTGTAGAGCAAGACCGGGTTTCTAAATGCCGCCGCACTTTCTCGGTAGATATGTATTGCCTGCGCCTCGAGTTCGTCAAGGACCGCGGAATAGGGCACGGTTTGTTGCACTCGATTACTCCTGACACACAATTTTTGATGAACGGGGGATAAATCTACCTACAAGCCTATTAGTGGTGCGGTTAACTATGCCTCGGAGAGTACTTCCATGGTCGGGTTCTTATCGGAGCCGATACCCGAGTCGAGTTGGGCGCTGGCAGCAGCCTGTACTGCACGCTTGTTCACTGCTGACTCGTTTCCTTGCGCCATCACCTCCGGATCCAAAAATGGGGATTCAATACTTGCTACCGGGTTTCGCACAGCTATCCAAGCATCAAGTTCCGGACCGGATTCATAGGAGGTAATTAAGCAGTAACGCGGCTGATCGCCGGTGTGCCAGACCGCGTGATAGAGGCGTTGGGTATCGATGACAACCTGAGCCCCAGCCGGAAGTGGCACCCGAACTTCTGTCGCCGGATCGTCTCGATCCTCGCGCAGGATCATCACCGAGTTGGGATTATCCGTTAGATTGTAAAACGAACGGACGATCCAACCAGTCCCTTCCGGATTAAGCCGATTGTTGTCATCACGATGCAAATTGTAAACCGCGTCAGCATAGGTATTTGGTTGCAATTCAATAACTCGGCAGCGGCCAATATTCGCGCCCACTTCTTGGGCGCGCTCCGTTAAAATGGGAGCGATATTAATATTCTCTTGGACCCACACCCCGTCTTTATCGGTTTTGGGTGGGGTGTGATTCCAAAAACCGTCGCACTCCATGTCTCCATATGCGCTCGCCAGCGGAGCGAAGCGAGTCTCGCCGGAAGACTTCCAGTCCACAAAAACCAAGCCCTCCCATTCACGGGGATCGCTCTCTTGGTGGTAGGGATCAACGATTACGTATCCGCTCTGCTCAAACACCGGAAGTCTGTTAAACGCCATGAGCCCATGTTTGCACTTAGTGCCCATCATTGCGGTACCCACAAGCGCGTGTTGGGCACCATTTTCGCGTTAAAAAATAACTAGATCACGTG
>JBDNFV010000178.1:0-5863 GCA_041689635.1 Candidatus Nanopelagicales bacterium
GGCGGTAAGCGCGGCATCAAAGCTTTCAAACACACTTCCACCCGGTCGTCCACCAATAATTTTGGCAGCACGCTCGACAACATCTTGGGCGACCGGGATGTAGGTCGGAGCCGGTGTTGACTGCGATGACACGGTGCCAAGTGACCAACGCCCGAACCGATTGCGTTTACCTTTAAGCGTCAAAGAATTATCAACTGTTTGCATGACTAGTGAAATAACGCTGCGTTCACTCCATGACTTAACGTTTAAGCCAATAGCAACATCTTTTGGATTCTTCACCATTTCTCTGATCCAGACTGACCAACGTTTCTTGCCAAACTCCGGTGTCGTCATGATTGTTTGCAATAGACCCATTGAGTTAGAACCTTTTCCGTAACGAACCGGCTCGACGTGGGTCTGCGGGTCAGGGAAGAAACTGGAGGTGATGGCTACACCTTCGGTGAAGTCACTTGTCGAAGTTTTTGCAACGGCGCCAAGTATCGATTCAGAGTTGGTCCGCGAGAGCTTGCCCAATGCCGGTGACAGATTCGGCAGGATGCCTTCGTCTTTCATGTGATGCAACAGTTTCTGAGTGTTGTAGGTACCGGCTGCGAAGATCACGTCCTGCGCCGTATAGGTCGTTTCGTTCTTGGTCCCGGTTTTGCGAACTGTGATCTGGTAACCACCGTGTTGTAGTGGTTTGACCGTGGTGACCGTCGACATCGGCATGACGCACGCACCGGCGGCCTCGGCCAGGCCAAGATAATTCTTTGGCAGGGTGTTCTTTGCGTTATAGCGGCAACCGGTCATGCATTCGCCACACTCAATGCAACCGGTGCGAACAGGCCCAACGCCACCAAAGTACGGGTCTGCTGATTTCTTCCCGTGGCCTTCACCAAAAAAGACTCCGACGGGGGTGAGGGTGAACGTGCTGCCCACTCCCATGTCTTCGGCAATCTCTTTCATGACGTGATCAGAGGGGGTCATGGTGGGATTTTGGGTAACCCCCAACATTCGCTTGGCCTGGTCGTAAAACGGTGCTAGTTCACCCTTCCAATCGGTGATCTCACCCCACTGGGGGTCTTGGAAAAAAGTGTCCCCCGGGACATACAGGGTGTTGGCGTACACCAAACTGCCACCACCTACCCCCGCGCCAGCGAGAATGGCGACGCCTTTAAGAACGTGGATTCTTTGGATTCCAAAGAATCCCAACTCTGGTGCCCATAGAAAATTCTTAAGATCCCACGAATTCTTTGCATAATTTTCTTCGGTGAAACGACGGCCAGCTTCAAAGACGGCGACCGAGTAACCCTTCTCACTGAGCCTTAACGCAGAAACCGAACCACCAAAGCCTGACCCAATGATTGCAACGTCGAAGTCGGTGCTGGGCCCACGAGTTATCACGGGAAAACCATAGAACAGATTCACCTCACGCGCGCACAATTCACCCAAAGCCGGATCAGGTGCTACTCTTTGTAAACCTTGGGGAGCTCGCGGGATCAGCGGGCTGAGAGGGCAGTTGCCACTGCTTACCCACAAAACCTGATCTGGGTAATTCCAGCGCGAGGGAGTGGAAATGTTTCGTTTTATTGCAGTAGTCATATCCGGCGCAATCGTTTTGAGCGCCTGTTCGAGTTCACCTGAGTCGGTGCCTGAGTCGACACCCGTCTCGAGCGGTGAACCGCAGTTGCAAACGGTGCGAATGATCACTCACGAATCATTTGTGCTCTCTCCGTTTTTCGTTTCCGATCTTCGAGATCAAGGGATCGACCTGCAAATCACGTCGACGGGAGACGCTGGAACGCTGACAGCAAGTGCAATTTTGGCTGCCGGTGAGCCAACCGCGGACTTGCTGTTTGGAATTGACAACACATTAGCAACGCGGGCCACCGGTGAAGGTGTATTTGCTTCCTACACTTCCCCTGAGCTTGCAAATGCGTTACCTAAGTTTGTCCAGGACACCCAAGGTGGATTCCTTACACCAATTGATTTCGGTGATGTCTGCATTAATAGTGATGACACGTGGTTCGAACAAAATAATGTGGCGACTCCTACGACCCTTGAGCAACTACCCGAGGTCGCGAACCTCCTTGTCGTGCAGGATCCCGCAACCTCGTCGCCCGGACTTGCCTTCCTGTTAGCAACGGTTGCCCGATTTGGTGACGATTGGCCCGCATATTGGGAATCCCTGCGCGATGGTGGGGTTGCCGTTGCAGGTTCGTGGACCGACGCGTATTACTCGCAGTTCACCCCCTCGGGTGGGGACCGCCCACTGGTCGTTTCTTACGCGACCAGTCCGGCGGCCGAAGTTGTGTTCTCAGAGGATGCGAGCGTTACCGTGCCAACGACTTCGGTACTCGCGGACTCCTGCTACCAGCAGGTTGAATACGCGGGAGTGTTGGCCGGCGCCGAAAACCCGACAGGGGCACAAAAAGTCATTGATGCGCTGCTCTCCCGTAAGGTGCAAGAAGATATCCCGTTGAACATGTTCGTCTATCCGGTACGCGCTGACGCGTCCTTGCCAGCGGTTTTCACCGATTTCACGCCGGTGATTGCAACGAGTGCTTCACTACCCCCGGAGCAAGTGAGTGCACAACTTGCATCGCTGCTTGAGACGTGGGGAACGGTGATGAACCGCTGAGCGGGGCCATTTCCCAGCATTTACCCCGCAGCCTGAAGTGGCTCTGGGTACTGCCCGCAGTTCTGTTTCTCATATTTTTGGTCTATCCACTCGTTCGACTTACGACCACGGCCTGGAGTGCTGACACGCTCAATGCCTTGACTTCCGTCAGGCTGTGGCAGGTCGCGCTATTTGCAGGTGGTCAAGCCCTTCTCAGCGTGGTTCTCTCACTCGTGATTGGGATCCCCATCGCCCGCGTTTTATTTACCTACCAATTCCCTGGCCGCGGGTTCATGCTCGCGTTGGTCACGGTGCCATTTGTGTTACCGACCGTGGTTGTCGCCCTTGGCTTTAGATCCCTATTTGGTGAAACAATTCCCAACGGATTGCTGTTGGTCGTGCTCGCCCACGCCTACATCAACATCGCGGTTGTGGTCCGACTGGTTGGGACTCAATGGTCGACCTTTGATCATCGAATGGCAGTAACCGCGGCGACCTTGGGCGCCAGCCCAATGCGTGTGTTCACAACGATCACACTGCCCGCCTTACGCAACTCGATTGTGTTGGCCGCGAGCGTAGTATTTATTTTTTCATTCAGTTCCCTTGGCATTGTCGTTGTCTTAGGGGATGGCTCTAGCACTCGAACACTTGAGCAGGTCCTACTCCGCTCAACCTCAGTGCTCCTAGACTTCCCAACCGCACTCGCTGCGGCGATCCTGCAATTGAGTGTTGTCGCTCTGGTGTTCGTGATTGCTGCTCGGATAAGTCGCAATGAACCAAAGGCAAAAGTTGTTCTCGCACGAATTCCACTCGGTAGCCGAAAGTCCGCTCTACTCACTGGATTCACGTGTCTCGTGGCTTTTATCTTGGTCCTTGGCCCGATTGCAAGTATCTTCTGGGCGTCAATCTCAAGCCTGGAAGGTCCAACTTTGCAATGGTGGGGCGCTCTGGCGAGTGAGGAGAACACTCGAATTGGGTCACCGGCTGCAGCACTTGGTCGATCCATCAGTCTGGCATTGGTCACAGCAGTAATTGCCGCGCTCCTTGGTGGGTCAATCGCGATCGCTGTGATGAGCAAGAAAGGAATCATTGCAACCATCGCCTTAATTCCACTGGGTGTTTCGGCGGTGACATTAGGCCTCGGAATCCTGCTTGCATTCTCGCGCGGGCCATTTGATCTGCGCGGAACCGGAGTATTAATCCCGATCACTCATGCACTTATCGCCGTTCCAATCGTGGTGGCGGTGGCGACACCTAGTTTGCGTAATGTTGACCCACGTCGATATTTCGTGGCCTTAAGTTTGGGCGCCGCTCCATTGCGTGCGTGGTGGACGGCCTTCGGAACCGTTTTCGGTGGCGTAATGCTGGCGGCTGGCGGATTAGCCGCAGCCGTTTCCCTTGGGGAGTTCGGCGCCGCAACGCTGTTGTCGCGAACCGACTCCCCCACGGTGCCCGTACAGATCGAGCGACTCCTGAGTAAGCCTGGTGAGTCGGCGTTTGCAACGGCCGCTGTGCTCAGTGTGATTCTGGTTGCGCTCACCATGGCTCTTTTACTCATTGTTGACCGGCTGGCGTCCAAGCGGGTGTTCACCTGATGAATGCGGGCCTGCGTGCACACAATCTGGTGATTGGCTATGACGAGCCGCTGGCCACTGCCTTAAGCTTTGGGGTTGGTCCGGGTGAAATTTTGGTCGTCGTTGGTGAAAGCGGCTGCGGAAAGTCAACCCTGTTGAGTACTTTGGCCGGGGTGACCGCACCTTTGGGCGGCGAAATTTTCCTCGGCGAACGGAACCTTCGTGGGGTGCCAATTCATCAACGAAATATTGGCCTAGTTTTTCAAGATCCACTTCTTTTTCCGCACCTATCGTTGATTGACAACATTGGTTACTCACTTCGTGCCAGTGGCCAGTCACGAGACACTGCCCGTGCACGGGCCACCGAGTTACTCGAGTGGGTTGGTCTGAGTGAAATCTCGGGGCAGAAGACCTGGGAACTTTCCGGCGGGCAAGCGGGTCGGGTTGCGTTGGCGCGCGCGATTGCAGCTCAACCTCAGGTTCTGTTGCTTGATGAACCGTACAGTGCACTTGATTCACCGACGCGTTTACGCCTGCTCGCTGATGTCAAAGATTTGGTGATCCGAGAGGGAATCCCGACAATTCATGTCACCCATGACCACGGTGAAGCGCAGTTACTGGCCACCCGCACCTTGACCTGGTAAGTACTCGTCCTGCGATACTGTTTGAATGAGTTCACTTGGATTTGGCCGCGCTCGAGTCACTCGGCTTAAACGGTTTAAGCCAACCACCTACATCAGGTTGGCCGTACTCACGTCATTTGCAGCCTTCTTTGCTTACTTGGTCAGTGACGCAATTCCCTACGCCTCCCCCGTGCCCGCCGCGATTACGGCGGTGGTTGCAACGAGGGTAACTTTTCACCACGCGGCGAAGGAAACGTCCATTCAGTTGCTCGGCGCACTCGTTGGTGCAGCGGTCGCCCTTGCCATTGTTTCAATAATTGGTAGCGGCGCGGTCGTGATTCTTCTCCTCGTAGCGTTGAGTTTCGTGATGGCTCGAATCATGCAATACAGCAACCCCGATGAGTCGCCGCACGTTGCCGCGAGTTTGGCCGTCACCGTGATCTTGGTGGTTGGCTCGCACTTAACGAATGAGTTGGCATTAGAACGATTCACCGGCGTCATGATCGGCGCCCTGTTTGCATTGGTCGCATCTTTTTTGGCATCACCAACTCGGGACACTCAAAAATTGGCCGCAGGTTTACATGCGGTCCAAGTCCAATTGGCTGAAGTCCTCGCGCGCATCGCGGGCGATCTGCGAGGTGAACCGACGAAAGATGATGCCAGCGCCTGGCACGATCAAGCTGTCGAATTACGTAATCGGGTACTTGGACTCGCGGCGCAATACGAGGATTTGGCGAAACATTCGAGGTGGAGTCCGCGGATCAACAGTATTGATTTAGGTTCGTTGAAGGAATTACTGCGGGCTAATCAGGTGATGAGTGCTCGTGTACTCGCTATTGCCAACGACCTGCGCGGCGCGACGAGGGCGAACCTGCGCACTCAGATTCCCCCGGCAGCACTTTCGCCACTTGCCGACCTACTGGATCTTGCGGCGAGTAACTTGGCGACGGACAACCCCACGCAAAGTATTGGCATGACGGCGGCGCACCAGGCGGTACGCGGGGCAGACATGACCGCACAAATTGCCTTGATTGGCGGGATCGTTTCCCACGTCAATCAAATCAATA
>JBDNFV010000179.1:0-1855 GCA_041689635.1 Candidatus Nanopelagicales bacterium
CGTTCAGCGTTTAGCGGGCCGTCTTGACCGCGGTTTCTAACACCGTGATCAAGCGGGCCCTGAGGCGTTGGGATTGCTCGGAGATCCGGCGCTGCCGAGCTACGTAGGTCGCGCGACCGGTGCTGTGTTCAACCATGACGGGTTCGTATCCGTACCGGATCAGGTCATAAGGACTGGCCTGCATGTCCAGGGTGCGCGCGGCGCGAGCCAGTTCGAAGCAGTCAAGTACGAGATCACCGGGAATCATGGGTTGAAACCACATGCAGTGTTTATAAAGGTCCATATTTGCATGAAGACAACCGGGCTGTTCAAGGTCTTTCTGGTTCGCACGGGTGGGCACAATGTTGAGACGATTCACATTTTGGGGTGCCGCGCCTTCGGTAAAAAACCGGAAAGCATCAATGTGAGTGCATCGAAGCCCTGCGTCAACAACGAGGGAATCGATCTGCTCTTGGGTGACGCGAAGTGGATCCCCATGTCGAATATCGCTGTGATCAGCCTGATACACCATGGCCCACTCGTGTAACCCAAAACAGTTAAATGTTCCATCACGCAGGTGCGTATTGCGTAGCAATTCGACAGTTGATTCGATTCTCAACGCGTGCTTAACCACGTACTCCGGGACCAGTTCGCAGTGAGTGCCCGAGGATCGGTAATTGGACACGTCAAACTCGTGTTGTGGCCCTATTTCCAAGGTGATACCCACGCCGGGAAACCAGGTTTCTAATTTGGTTGGCGTGTACGGGTAGTACTCGAACATGAAGTCGTCAATGGGATCACGTTCACCGATTTGTTTGCGTGTGCGCCTACCGAACGTGAGTGCGCTGGCTCGTTTTCTATGCGTAGCCTGTGCCTGTTGCCACTGATGTGGGGCGAGCGTGCGGTTCATAGGACGTGATTTTGCCAGTACCCTGTCCACGTGGCCCCGCCAAGTGTGATTCATCTTGCAATCGCCGCAGTTGTGATGCCCTTGCAGAGCCAAGAGTTCATCTTTGCGGTCGTCCTCAATCCCGGTCTGCGTGCGGCAATTGACTTCACGAGTTCGGCGCCGGTGGACTTGGGCCAGAGAATTTCTCGTGAACTCTCAGGGATCCCGGTGAAACTGACAGATTCAGGAATAGAAATGGATCTTTCTGTGTTGAAGTCGCGCACCGAGGTCCGGGCGGTGGGATTGAAAGTGGAGGAGATTCTGATGGCAGCGGGGTCAAAGATTTCTCACCGACCAGAATCCGGGCGAACTGAAGCGAAGAAGTTTGATCAGCGTGACAGTGAATTTTTGGACAATGTTCCACCACACCACGGGGGATGAACGGGAATTCTCGTGCGTTAACGCGAGTTAATTACCAGTGAGATTTGCGTTGAGTCTTCCGCCGCTAGGGCTGTGCTTTGCCATTTTTCCACACTCACCAAAATCACGGTGGATGTCGGTGACCCAAAACCTGAAGCAGTGGGCAGGTCCAGCACAACGGCACTGGTTGCAATAACCCGCGGCGCTCCGGTTTCGCTGGGAAGGACGAGATCAATGTTGTCCCCAACGTGAACCGCGCTGGCAATTGCGGCCGACCGAAGTGTCACCGGAACAGCAACGAAGCCTTCGGGTAATCCGGTGACGACGACGTCTGGTCCACTAGCGGGAGCTGGCGCGGACATTGAGCCGAAAAGGAGGAGCACCGCCGCGGCGGCCGAAAGGGAACCCAAGATCCGGCGGTGGCGATTGAGTAGCGTGCGAATTCGAAGAACTGCGTTTGCTGCCATGAGGTGAATCTAGGCGTGAAGTCAGGTCACGTCCAATGACTGTCCACAGGCACTACGACGTGCTGGCAGAACCGGAACTTGACTCGGACTTCTTGGGCGC
>JBDNFV010000180.1:0-2477 GCA_041689635.1 Candidatus Nanopelagicales bacterium
GAGGGGAGTTCCCCGTTCGGGCGCAATATTCACTTCGGCATTCGGGAACATGCCATGGGTGGGGTGCTCAATGGAATCGCGGTCGATGGACTGACCCGACCATTCGGTGGAACGTTCCTGGTGTTTAGCGACTACATGCGTGGCGCGGTTCGACTCGCCGCCTTGATGCAAACCGATGTCACCTATATCTGGACCCATGACTCCATCGGTCTGGGCGAGGATGGGCCAACACATCAACCCGTTGAGCACCTGTGGTCACTTCGTGCAATTCCCGGACTCAGTGTCGTGCGGCCAGCAGATGCAAAGGAAACGGCGGCAGCCTGGGTGGAGACCATCAAGCGCCGAACACCTGTTGGTTTGATCCTTTCACGACAAGACCTTCCACACCTGGACAATGAGGATGCGCAGATTGCAACCGGGGTTGCCAAAGGCGGATACATCCTTGCGGGTGACCCCGATCCGGCCGTGATTTTAATTGGAACCGGTTCAGAAGTCAGCGTTGCGCTCGCGGCTAAAGCGACCCTTAACTCGCAGGGCGTATCGGTCCAACTCATTTCAATGCCGTGCGTTGAGTGGTTTGATCAGCAACCACAGGATTATCGCGATAATGTTCTTCCGCCAAGCATCACGGCCCGAGTCGCGGTAGAAGCTGGAGCAACATTCGGCTGGTACCGATTTGTCGGTTTGAAAGGTGAGGTAGTCGGACTCGATCATTTTGGGGCAAGTGCCAGCTCCAGCGTACTTTTCGAGAATTTTGGGATAACCCCCGCAGCCGTTGTTAAGGCGGCCATGAGTTCCCTCAATAAACAATACATACCAGACAATTAGGAGCGATCTTGAACGTAATTCTGGAAAACTTGACCGAGGCCGGTGTCAGCATCTGGCTGGACGACCTCACCCGCACCCGGATAACCAGTGGAAACCTCAAAGAACTGATTGACACTATGAGTGTCCGGGGCGTCACGACAAATCCGTCAATCTTTGAGGGTGCAATTGCCGGAAGCGCAGACGCTTACGCCGCCCAGATAGCGACACTTGCCCGCAGCGGAACCAGCGCCGAACAAGCCGTTCGCGTCATGACCTCGGATGATGTTCGCGACGCCTGCGATATTTTTTCCGATGTTTTTGCAGAGTCCGGTGGCACCGACGGCCGCGTGTCGATCGAAGTTGATCCACGGCTTGCCCGCAACACCCAGGCGAGCATCAACGAGGCCCAAGAATTGTGGGATCTCGTTGATCGGAAGAATCTTCTTATCAAAATCCCGGCAACCCTCGAAGGTCTGCCCGCCATCACTGAAGTCATTGGTCGTGGCATCAGTGTGAACGTGACCCTAATTTTTTCGGTTAAGCGATACACACAGGTCATGGATGCGTACCTGTCCGGCCTTGAATTAGCCGTCTCTCGCGGGCACGACGTTTCTACGATTCAATCCGTCGCCTCCTTCTTTGTGAGCCGGGTTGATTCCGCTGTTGATTCACTCCTGACCGCACAGGGAAGCGACCAAGCCACCGCCTTAATGGGTCAGGCCGCAATCGCCAATGCTCGCGTTGCCTGGCAGGCCTACGTTGAGGTTCTCGCAAGTGATCGGTGGAAAGTATTGAAAAACGCAAATCCTCAGCGTCCATTATGGGCGTCAACCGGAGTAAAAGATCCCGCTTACTCGGACACGCGTTACGTTATTGATTTAGTTGCTCCGGGGTGCGTCAATACCATGCCGGAGAAAACACTCGTGGCGGTAGCAGATCACGGAGTCTTTATGGGAGACACGGTCTCGGGGACCGGCGCCGCCTCGGCCACGATCTGGAGCGAACTTGCTGTCGTGGGGATTGACGCGGGCGCGATGTACGACACACTTGAAATCGAAGGTGTGGCAAAGTTTGAGCAGGCCTGGGTCGCGCTGCTTGAGACGGTTGCAAAGGCACTTGATCGTGCCTGATATCGAATACCTCAATCCTCTGCGCGATCCCGAAGACCAACGGCTCCCCCGCATCGCCGGTCCTTGTTCACTGATCCTTTTCGGTGTAACGGGTGACCTGAGTTGCAAGAAAGTTATGCCGGCTATTTACGATCTGGCGAACCGCGGACTTCTACCACCTGGTTTCGCACTCGTCGGATTTGCCCGGCGCGACTGGGCAGACCAGGATTTTGCCCGGGTGGTCCATGACGCCGTTAAAGAACACGCCAGGACCCCTTTTCGTGAAGAAACATGGAAGCAACTAGCAGCCGGAATCCGTTTCGTTGACGGTGACGTCACCGACCTTTCGGCCTACCAGCGAATTGCTGACGTTGTCACCGAGTTAGACCAGAGCATCGGCACCCAAGGGAATCACGCCTTTTACCTGTCGATCCCGCCAGGGCTTTTCCCGGCAGTTCTGAGAAACCTTGAAATTTCGGGGCTCGCACAAAGCCCTACCCCTACGTCGTGGCGCCGGGTCGTCATCGAAAAACCATTCGGTCACAATTTAGAGAGCGCACA
>JBDNFV010000181.1:0-4527 GCA_041689635.1 Candidatus Nanopelagicales bacterium
CCGCTCCCACCGACACCGCTCCGCCCGCCATTGCTTCCATCGGTACCGAGCGGCTCAAGGGCGCCGCTGCGCGAGTGGTTACCAATATGGAAGAGAGCCTGAGCGTTCCTACCGCAACGAGTGTGCGTTCACTTCCGGTGAAATTGCTTTTTGACAATCGGGTCGTCATTAATAACCATCTGGCCCGCGGCCGTGGCGGAAAAGTGTCTTTCACGCACATTATTGCCTTCGCGTTGGTTCAGGCACTCAAAGTTCAACCCGAAATGAACTATGCCTACACCGAAGTCGACGGCAAACCGGCTATCAAACTCAACACGGACATCAATATTGGCTTGGCCATCGACGTGGGTAAACCAGATGGCACACGTCAACTATTAGTACCCAATATCAAGGCCACCCAAAACATGGACTTCTCGACGTTTTGGGCCAACTACGAAGACATCGTTCGACGGGCCCGCTCCAACAAGCTCACCGTTGAAGATTTCGCAGAAACAACGGTCAGTTTGACAAACCCCGGAACGATCGGCACGAATCATTCCATCCCTCGATTGGTCAAGGGTCAAGGTGTGATCGTGGGCGTTGGCTCAATGGAGTTCCCGGCGCAATGGCAAGGCGCATCAGAGGAGTCCATCGTTCGAAATGCTGTGTCCAAGATTTTGACCTTGACTTCCACCTACGACCACCGAATTATTCAAGGCGCCCAGTCCGGCGAATTCCTGCGCAAGATGCACGCGTTGATTCTCGGCGAAGAAGATTTTTACGTTAATATTTTTCGGGACCTTCGAATACCCTATGAACCCATTCGGTGGGCAATTGACATCTCCGCCAGCCACGAGACGGATCTGGATAAAAACGTTCGGGTACAGGAAGTAATTCACGCTTACCGGGTACGCGGTCACCTCATGGCCGACATTGATCCGCTCGAGTATCACCAACGGATGCACCCTGATCTTGACGTTCTTACCCACGGTTTGACCCTCTGGGATTTAGATCGCGAGTTTGCGACCGGTGGTTTCGGGAGCGAACCACTCATGAAGTTGCGGGGAATCCTGGGTGTCCTTCGAGATTCGTATACCCGCACGGTGGGTATTGAGTACATGCATATTCAGGATCCGGTCGAACGCAAATGGATTCAAGAGCGAGTTGAAATACCGCACGTAAAACCCGATCCAGCCGACCAACTTCGGATCTTGCGAAAGCTCAACGAGGCCGAAGCGCTCGAATCCTTCTTACAAACGAAATATGTTGGCCAAAAACGTTTTTCACTCGAAGGCTCCGAATCGCTGATCCCCATGCTCGACGAGATTTTGACGCAGTCGGCCAATAATGAGATTCTTGAGGTCGCCATCGGCATGCCCCACCGGGGGCGCCTTAACGTTTTAGCCAACATTGCCGGCAAATCATTCAGCCAGATCTTCCGAGAATTCGAGGGCGAATACGCGGAGAATTCTGTTCAGGGCTCGGGTGATGTGAAATACCATTTGGGAACAACCGGCTCGTATGTTTCGGCTGAAGGTGGCTATACATCCGTTTATCTCGCTGCCAATCCTTCACACCTTGAAGCCGTCAATCCGGTGCTTGAAGGAGTCGTGCGGGCCAAACAAGATCTGCTACCAGCTGATCGCCGATATGACATTTTGCCCGTCCTCATCCACGGCGATGCAGCCTTCGCCGGCCAAGGCGTTGTCGCGGAAACATTGCAACTCTCCCAGTTGCAGGGGTACCGCACCGGCGGCACCATTCACATCGTTGTTAATAACCAAGTTGGTTTCACCACCTCACCGCAATACAGCAGGTCTTCTGTCTACTCAACAGATGTTGCCCGCATGATTCAGTCACCAATTTTTCACGTTAATGGTGACGACCCAGAAGCGGTCATTTATGTTTCCAAGCTCGCTTTTGATTTCCGACAAACTTTTGGCAAGGACGTGGTAATCGATCAGGTGACGTACCGCAGGCGCGGACATAATGAAGCCGATGATCCCTCGCTCACCCAACCACTGATGTACGCGATCATCGACAATAAGAGATCAGTGCGAAAGCATTACACAGACTCGCTTATCGGGCGTGGTGACATTACCCTCGAAGAGGCTGAAGAAGTCCTCAAGCATTTCCAGGAGCAACTCGAAAACGTGTTTCAAGAAACCCGGATCGATGAACCCGAGAGCGAATTCAGCGAGCGCGCCAAAGCCATTATTGAAACGGGCCAACTCAACCTGGTACCTCAAACACCCTCACAAGATGTCGACACGTCCATCACCCAAGCCCAGATTGATACTGTGATTGAGTCTCAATTGACCTTGCCTGAAGGTTTTAACGTCCACCCACGTCTGGCGCCTCAACTCCAACGTCGGGCCCAAATGGTTGCCGACAACACGATTGATTGGGGCATGGGTGAGGCACTAGCGGTTGGCTCATTGTTGATGGAGGGGAGAACTGTCCGACTAGCCGGACAGGATTCGCGTCGTGGAACATTTGGGCACCGGCACATGGTCATTGTTGACAAGGAAACGGGCTGGCAATACAAGCCGCTCAAGAAGTGTTACCGCGATGGTGGAAAACTTTATGTATACGACTCATCTTTGAGTGAATTTGCCGCTCTTGGATTTGAATACGGTTACTCGGTGGCCCGGCCCGACGCCCTGGTCATGTGGGAAGCCCAATTTGGCGACTTTGTCAATGGCGCACAAACAATCATTGACGAATTCATTTCCTCCGGCGAGCAGAAATGGGGTCAACGCTCATCGGTTACCCTGCTGCTCCCCCACGGTCAAGAAGGCCAGGGACCCGATCACAGTAGTGGTCGGATTGAACGCTTCCTGCAGATGTGCGCCCAGGACAATATGTCGATCGCGGTACCCACCACGCCAGCGTCGTACTTTCATCTCTTGCGCTGGCAAGTATTGGGCCGACTTTCCCGTCCACTCATCGTGTTCACGCCCAAGTCACTTTTGCGATCCAAAGCATCCGTTTCCACAACCGAGGACTTCACAACCGGGGTTTTCCGGCCCTTCATCTCCGATCCGCAATTCACGGGAGCCGGGGTCAAAAAAGTGGTGATGTGTTCGGGCAAGGTTTACTTTGATTTACTCGCCTACCGCGCGGCCAACAACATCACCGACACAGCAATCGTGCGACTTGAGCGGATTTACCCGCTTCCAGGGGTGAGTTTACCGGCGATGGCAACGCAATACCCCGATGCGGATGTGCGCTGGGTCCAAGAAGAACCAGCCAACCAGGGTGCCTGGAGTTTCGTCGCCCTCCACGTCCCCACTCTCATTGGCCGGACTATCTCGTGCAGGTCACGTTTAGCTTCTTCCGCCCCCGCGGTGGGAACGCACCAACGCCACGAAGAAGACCAACGGGCCCTCATCGAGTCAGCCTTTAATTAGTGGATTGGTGATACCCGGTGTATGACACCGATCTGGCACGCCTCGACGATCACGTTAATGAATAAGAGACTATTTTTTTAATAAGATTCCCTTAATCGAGATTAATTCGATAGCGCCAAAATCTCGGGAGTCGGTGCTCGCGGACTCGTTATCACCGGCAACCCACCACCTCCCATTCGTTTTATAAACGAGACGTTTTACCTCCACCAACGTCGGACGTGAGGGGTGGGTGAAAACAGCAATTGCTCCAGCTCTGGCTAAAAGGTGACCCTTCACGGCAAAGCATATTTGACCATTTTCTAAGGTCGGTTCCATCGATGGACCAATTACCCGCACCCGAAAAACTGGTGCCAACCACGCGATTACACCCATGTTCGCAGAATAGTCTGTTGGATCCTGCATAAAAATCCATCGAGGCTAGAGTTGGCTGATCGAGTCAATCTCGATGCCACGTAACCGACCCGATAGGAGCACAACGTGCGTAATCATTTCGGCGCCCTGCTAGTTGAGAAATTTATCCCACATATATCCGCATACGCTCACTGCGATCTCCCCTGCGGCGTTTATGACCCTGCACAAGCTCGCTTAGACGCAGAGTCGGTCAAAGCCTGCATGGAAAAATTCCACGCATCGGATGACCCCGAGTTCAAGGCTCGCGCAATCGCGATCAAAGAAGACCGCTCGCACAAGGTCAAGGAGCACCTGTGGGTGCTGTGGACCGATTACTTCAAGCCACCGCATTTTGAGAAGTACCCGGATCTCAATCAACTGTTCAACCAGGCAACCAAACTTGCCGGCGCCGGTGGCACCAAGGGCACGGTTGATGTAGCGGTAGCGGATCAACTGCTCGGTAAAATTGACGAGATTTCAACAATTTTTTGGGAGACCAAAAAGGCGTAAGTTCACCTTCACATAATGATCGGCCTTGGCCCTCCGTACTGAGGGGCCCAGGGCCGATCTTTTTTTGTCGGATAAATATCTACCTGTCCAAAATAATTACGTGTCGATAGCTACCGTCTGCGCGTTTGGTTGTCACAACCTCACCCTTAGCTGAGCGATATTTACCAGTGCCACCGACAACCGCAATAGTGACAGGGGCGTTGTCGTTGCGGAAGTTCGTTGTTCCTTGGGCTGC
>JBDNFV010000182.1:0-4055 GCA_041689635.1 Candidatus Nanopelagicales bacterium
CAGGTCTACATCCTTTCCAAGGATGAGGGTGGCCGTCACACACCGTTCTTCAACAACTACCGTCCACAGTTTTACTTCCGGACCACGGATGTCACCGGTGTTGTGTTCTTGCCCGAAGGCAAGGACATGGTCATGCCCGGAGACAACACCGATATGCGCGTTGAACTTATCCAGTCAATCGCGATGGAAGATGGTCTACGTTTCGCAATCCGCGAAGGTGGCCGCACCGTTGGTGCCGGCCGCGTAACCAAGATTCTGAAGTAACACTGGCAACATCAACGTCTTCGTGGCGGGCATCGCGACCCGGTTCCCGCCACGAAAACCATAGATAAAAAAGCACCACCCCATATTTTTAACTACACGAGTAAGGAACCAAGCCACCATGGCGGGACAGAAGATCCGGATCAGGCTCAAGGCCTACGACCACGAGATCATTGACTCCTCAGCGCGCAAAATCGTTGAGACAGTTATTCGCACCGGTGCACAGGTTGCTGGACCCGTGCCATTGCCGACCGAGAAGAACATTTTTTGTGTTATTCGGTCACCGCACAAGTACAAGGATTCACGGGAACATTTCGAGATGCGCACTCACAAGCGATTGATCGATATTCTTGATCCCACTCCCAAGACCGTTGACTCGTTGATGCGCCTAGATCTCCCAGCTGGCGTCGACATCGAGATCAAGCTCTAATCGAGATCGAACTTTAGAGGAGATCTGAACACCATGAGTCACAATGTCAAGGGATTGCTGGGCGAAAAGCTCGGTATGACCCAGGTATGGGACGAGAACAACAGAGTTGTTCCCGTTACCGTCGTGAAGGCCGGTCCAAGTGTGGTCACGCAGGTGCGTACACCGGAGATAGACGGCTATTCAGCGGTACAGATTGCCTTTGGAGCAGTTGACCCCCGAAAGGTCAACAAACCAGATACGGGTCACTTCGCCAAGGCGGGCGTGACACCACGTCGCCATATCGTTGAAGTACGCACTCCCGATGCTTCCGAGTACACGCTGGGGCAAGAGCTCACAGCAGACATTTTTGTTACAGGTCAAGTTGTCGACGTTGTCGGCACGACCAAGGGCAAGGGTTTCGCCGGCGTCATGAAACGCCACGGTTTCCACGGCCTTCGCGCAACGCACGGTGTGAACAAAAAGCACCGTAGCGCCGGTTCGATCGGTGGCTGTGCAACGCCAGGTCGTGTGTTCAAGGGCATGAAGATGGCCGGTCGCATGGGTGGGGATCGCCAAACCACGCAGAACCTGAAAGTCCAAGCCATTGACATCGAACGTGGATACATCTTGATCAAGGGCGCCGTTCCTGGCCCTAAAGGTGGATTGGTGTTCATCCACACCGCGGTAAAGGAGGCCCAGCAATGAGTTCGGTAGACGTAATGACCCCGGATGGTAAAGCATCCGGCACGGTTGACCTGCCAGCGGAAGTGTTCGATGTTGCTGTCAATATCCCACTGATTCATCAGGTTGTTGTCGCTCAGCTTGCTGCAGCGCGCCAAGGAACCCACTCCACGAAGACGCGCGCGGAGGTGAGTGGTGGTGGCCGTAAGCCCCATAAGCAAAAAGGAACCGGACGCGCCCGCCAAGGTTCGATTCGTGCACCCCAGTACACCGGTGGTGGCATCAGTCACGGCCCGCAGCCTCGCTCCTATGACCAGCGCACCCCCAAGAAAATGAAGTCGGCAGCCCTGCGTGGTGCGCTCTCCGACCGGGCTCGCGAAGGACGCATTCATATCGTCTCGGAATTAGTTGGTGGGGATACGCCATCAACCAAGGGTGCAACCGCAACTTTGAAGGCGCTTAATGTCGACGGTCACATTTTGATCGTGCTCACCCGTGAGGAATCAGTTGCATGGTTGTCACTTCGCAACTTGGGTGACGTTGCAATCGTGGCACCGGATCAACTCAATACATATGACGTTCTCATCAGTGACCATCTGGTTTTCACTCAAAGCGCCTACGACACATTTATTGCCGGTCCGGTTAAGGGCAAGAGTTCACAGGCAGTTGCTACTGAGAGTGAGGCCAAGGCATGAGAATAACCGACCCACGTGACATCCTGATCTCACCCGTTGTGTCAGAAAAGGCGTACAGTCTTCTCGATCAAAACAAGTACACCTTCATTGTTTCCCCGGACGCTAACAAGACCCAAATCAAAATTGCGGTTGAAGAAGTGTTCGGCGTGAAGGTGACCAGCGTTAACACGATGAATCGTGAAGGCAAGCGCGTACGCAGTCGTACCGGATTTGGTCGCAAAGCTTCGACAAAGCGGGCGATTGTTTCTGTTGCAGCAGGGGATCGCATCGACATATTTGGCGGACCGGTCTCCTAGCGGAGTCCTGGGAACACCGAGAAACAACGAAACGAGAGACGATAATGGGTATCCGTAAGTACAAGCCGACAACACCGGGCCGACGTGGTTCAAGTGTTGCCGACTTCTCTGAAATCACCCGGTCAGAACCTGAGAAGTCATTGGTTCGCCCACTGCCTAAAAAGGGCGGCCGCAACAACTCGGGTAAGATCACGACCCGCCATAAGGGCGGTGGCCACAAGCGGGCCTACCGTCTTATCGACTTCAAGCGGGCCGACAAAGATGGCGTGCCCGCAACGGTCGCCCATATTGAATACGACCCCAACCGTACGGCGCGGATTGCACTTTTGCACTATGCCGATGGCGAGAAGCGCTACATCATCGCGCCCAGCAAGTTGAAGCAGGGTGACCGAATCGAAACCGGTCCCAGCGCCGACATTAAGCCGGGCAACAACCTACCGATGCGAAACATCCCGGTTGGTACCGTGATTCACGCCATTGAATTAAAGCCGGGCGGCGGGGCGAAAATTGCTCGTTCAGCCGGCGCCAGCGTTCAACTCGTAGCCAAAGATGGTCCATTTGCACAGTTGCGGATGCCGTCAGGGGAAATTCGCAACGTTGATGTAAGGGCTCGGGCAACTGTTGGTGAAGTTGGTAATGCGGAGCAGTCCAATATCAACTGGGGTAAAGCTGGCCGAATGCGTTGGAAGGGCAAACGCCCAACCGTCCGCGGTGTAGCCATGAACCCGGTCGACCACCCACATGGTGGTGGTGAGGGTAAGACCTCCGGTGGTCGTCACCCGGTCAACCCGGGTGGTAAGCCAGAGGGTCGCACCCGTAAGAAGAACAAGGCCAGCGATCAGTTCATCGTTCGTCGTCGCAAGTCCGGCAAGAAGCGTTAAGGAAAGCGGTAAAACATGCCACGCAGTCTGAAAAAGGGTCCGTTCATTGACGGTCATCTGCTCAAGAAAGTAGATGCCCAGAACGAAGCGAACTCCAAGAATGTGATCAAGACCTGGTCACGTCGCTCAATGGTGATTCCGGCAATGCTCGGTCACACCATCGCGGTGCACGACGGCCGCAAGCACGTGCCCGTGTTCATCTCCGAAAGTATGGTAGGTCACAAACTCGGTGAGTTTGCACCAACACGTACGTTCAAGGGACACGTTAAGGACGATCGCAAGGCAAAGCGTCGCTAAGGGCGCGCATAACTACATAACTTTTACATTACCTAATAACGAGAAGCAAGGGGAAAGCGATGGAAGCCAGGGCCCAGGCGCGGTACGTCCGCGTGACGCCCATGAAGGCACGTCGGGTTATTGATCTCATTCGTGGGATGAACGCCGATGATGCCCAGGCGTTGCTGCGGTTCGCACCGCAAGCAGCTAGTGAACCGGTGGGCAAAGTGCTCGCCAGTGCGGTAGCGAACGCGGGAAATAATCACGCCATGGACACCAAGGGACTGACCATCAGTGAGGCCTTCGTTGACGAAGGTCCCACCATGAAGCGCATCCGTCCCCGTGCCCAGGGTCGTGCATTCAAAATCCGGAAGCGTAGTTCACATATTACTGTGATTGTCTCTGATGGAATCGCAATGCCGAAGGTTGCTCGTCCTACCAAAGCTCCCAAAGCACCGGTGGTGGCTAAGCCAGCCACGCCGCAGCCCGTTGAAGTAGTTAAAGCACCCGCGGCGAAAAAAGTGGCGGCCAAAAAGACCACTGTTGCAAAGAAAGC
>JBDNFV010000183.1:0-5700 GCA_041689635.1 Candidatus Nanopelagicales bacterium
AGCGGGAACCACAAGAAGAAAACGAGAAAACACGAAAACCTAGACGTTCGTAGGGATCACGCAAAGGGCAATCTCGCCGATTGAACCGTGCCGGTAGTAGTCCAAGCCGGTCGCTTTGGCAAATGCGTCGCTATCACCCGTACCGAGCGGCACGGCACCCAGGCCCATTGCCGAAGCGGAGTATGCGATGGCGGCCATCAGTACGCCAACATGCTTGACCATCAGTGCATAAGCGAGCCCCTCGTACTTCACCGCAAGATCAGGGAATCGGGCAGCGAGCACCAGCAGCGCTTGCGGTTTGATCAGGCCGGCGCCGCATGCTTCGGCGGCTCCAACGAGCAGGCCGTCGACGTCGATTGTGCTGCCGATCAGTGGGTGTAGCGACCTTGACCCACGCCGGTAGAGGTACGCGCCCTGGTTGATTCCCTCGACCCGGTGCGCGATCACCACGATGTCGGTTTCGTAGACCCCACCACCTGAGGGGTAGGGGGCGCCGTCCATCTCTGCAACCTCCGAACCGCCGTAATGGATTTCCCGATGGATGACCTCCTGCACGCGGGCTAGGAGTTCGGCGAGTGCGCTCTGAGTCAATTCAGGCCCGCTCCAATCCCGGTTGGATTCACGCGCACGCATGACCTCTCCGAACGGTTGATCATCCTTGACCGCCACTGCGACATCGATGATCGGCAGGGCGATATCACCTCGCGGCGGAGCAGTGATCGGGATGCGTTCTTCCGGGATAACAGAGAAGCGCGCGGTGCCACCGATTTTGTTCCGGACTCTGCCTTGACGGATCCGTGAGTGAAACAATAGGTCGTGAAACTCCCATGTGCTTGGCACTAAGCGATCCTCTTCGGTACGCCCGGCGGTAGACAGAGGGATGTTCCTCAGACCGATATAGGTCTTGGCGGTCACCTCTGCGTCCGTGTTGAAACTCACCTTCACATGCATGCCGAAGAGTGTCTGGGTGTCGGTCACCACTCCGGGAGCCAGCATCAGATCGCGCAACTGGGTTTCCTGCTGCGCCGCGTCAAGCACCTCTTCCAACACCGCGCTCTGCACCCCGAGAGCATCAAGCACGCCAGGAATCAGATCTGTCGAGCTTTGGTCGAGGAAGATTTCGAACGCGATAGTCGGCAGGATGGATTCGGGCAGTACTTCAACGGCCAGCCGCAGGGACAACGCCTGGTCGGTGATTGGTTCAAGGAGAGTAAGTCGTTGGACCACTGATAGCGGAACTCCCCCGGCTTGCAGGATTTCACCAACCTCAATGAGTTCGTGGGTTGCGGAAATGCGAAAAAGCAGCCTTGTTCCTGTCCGGCTTTCCCTAGTGCCGATGAATTCCGGGGAACCAAGTGTCTGCACGAGTTGGTGCAAGGTCGGGTTCTTCGTCACGGGAATGCGATGCGTGTTGACCGTGGCGTCCAGCGCACGCTGGGTCCAGGCCACCGGATCCGTGCCGGTCTGCAGGGATCGAACCCCGTTGAATGTCCCCATCGACTTGGGACCATCCTCGGTGACGTCGAACTCCTTGACGCTCACCCCACTCAGAACCGGGTGATCGTTTGGGGTATCCACCGTGATCGAAACATCCACCCGTCCGGTGCCATCGTGGTGCAGTTCCAAGATCAGCTCGAAGGAGTCTGGGATTTCACCCCAGGGAAGGTCAGCCAGGGCAGCGCGTAGACCGGCCCGATCCCACGAGCCCGGCAATCCGCGATCCAGCGCCCATTGGGCCAGACTCTCAAGCGCAGCACCGCGCTCACGTTCCTGGGCAACGGGGAACGCAGCAGACATGGCAACCAACTGGGTGAGGAATGCCCTAGTGAGTGTCACCGGCAGGTTGGTCTGTTCAGCCAAGCGCTCGGCGCTGGCATCAAAAGTCAATGCGGTCAGCATCGCGCCAGCCCGTGGATCGTGCAGCTCCATATCCATACCGGTCAGTGGGGATTGCAGCATCATGGTGTGGTCGGTACGCCGCAAGTAGGCGAATCGAGACAGGCGAACCTGGGTGGTCGGAGCCAGCTTGACGTTCGGGATTGGCCGCCGGAACGGTCGAAGCGTCGCGATCGGTTCGCCATCTGTGTAACTTGTCCAGGAACGAAAAGCGCCGTCCGCAGTCATGTCCTCGATCAGATCGAACCCATCGAAGGCACCGAGACGCGAAGGTTCGACGTCACTCATGCCGACCACCGGCGCAACCGACCCACCGTGACCGGTAACACGTCAGCGATATCGACCGTCATGCGGTACTCAACCGGAGCGCGTTTGCTATCCGCGGGGTCGTTAAACCGCACGATCACATCCCAGCAGTTTCCGCTGACCCGGGCGAATGGGCTGTATTCGGTACGAAAATCTAAGTACTGCAGACCGTCGTGCATCGCGTCCAGGAACGCAGCGGCCACTTGATAACCGTTTGTCGCGATGAAACTAATCGCCCGATCGCGGGAGACATCCGGTAATTGGTTGGTCCGAAAGTAAACCTGGTTGAGGAAATCAATCAGCGCGCTTTGGATCTGCGGGGTGCTGTTCTCGCGTAGGCGCGGCCAGGTCACCACCGAAGACTCGTGGATACCCAAAATGGTGGTGTCCGAATCATCGCTGGCGATTGCGGTGTTGTCTGCTGCCGGCGTGCCAGCCGGTGCGGCCGTAACCGAGTGACCGACGCCACCGGCCAAGGAGTCGCTACGCACAGCCGCGAGGGACTGCATAGCTACCCGCTCCGGTTGCCAGCCGTAAACCCCGCGCAGCGAATTGACCTTCACTTGCCGTAAAACAGTGCCGTCCATCGCAGTGACCGTCTCTCCGGTCACCATGCCCGGCAGGGATGCCAAGGTGACCTCCTCGCGCACGCGGTTGAGGGTCAGCGCGGTCAGCATGTCGAACACTTCAGCCGCATAAGAACCGACCGGGCTAATCATGTATCGGCGCTCGTCGTTGATCGCAAACGTCCAAAGCAGTCGGCGCGCTTCACCCGGGTTTGCATCCAGGTAATCGATCACCTTCACCCGATCGTCGACATCACCGTGACCAACCTGCGCGCGCATCTCGCGCGTGAAGGAATCCTTCGTGATCTTGTCCGGGAATTCATAGTCGACCGCACCGATCCCGTAAAACAAGGCCGGGTAGCGCAGAGATGGTTCCACCGCCGACGGTTGCGCTGCTGGTTCGCCATTCTTCTCCGAATCTCGTTTATAGGCCTCACGCAGATTCGGTGGCTCAGTGGTCTGGTGCCTGGCCGTGGAGTGCGGGGGGAGTGACAGGTGAGCAACCTTTGGCGCAGTATTTAGAGCTGCGGGCGCATCAGCTGCTGCTAGCCCATCCGGGAAACGTTGACGGGCTTGCTCGATCGTCATGCCATCGAGCAGAACCGCCATCGCACGGTCAACCGCCACCACTCCACCGATGCACCTACTGGCGCCGCTACCCGTGCACGGGCGCGCAGTTGCAATGAGCACGTCGCGCACGCGTTGCGGCTGAATCGGTTGTCCGGACTGCAGCACCGCACTGGTCAAAGCCGTAATCAGCCCGGTAAGAACCGGCGCGGCGACCGACGTGCCTTTTTGCAACACGGTCTGCCCGCCAAAACTGGCTCCCAGCACGTTCTCTCCCGGGCCCATGATCGAGTGCCCTTCATAAAGCTCACCGAAGTTAGTGAAATCCATCGGGGCTCCGTCATCTGCCAACGCACCCACCGCGAGCACTTCAGGTAACGTCGACGGTACGCACCAGTTCTCGCCAAAATTGTTGCCCGCGGGCGCAACGATTACCGCACCAGCCTCGGCGGCCTTGCGAACCGCACGTGTAATCCAGTCGTGGGCGTTGCCGGTTTGGCTGGGCTGACAGAACGCACAATGAATAATCTGCGCGCCCTTGCTCAGCGCGAACTCGATTGAGCGGGCCAGGATGAGTTCAGATTCCGCAGTGTCCTCATCCACGCCGGTGGTCAGGAACAAGCCTCGGCATCGTGGCGCAAGGCCCACGACGTCAGTGCCTGGCTGACCGAAGATGATGCTGGTGATGTGGGTGGCATGCTTGCTCGACCAGTCCTCATTTGGTCGATCGTCGAGCCAATAGCCGCGCACCGATTCCACATCGGCGCCCTCGAAAGTGGGATGTTCAATGTCGGAGTGGCCATCGATCACCGCGACAAGCACCCGGGAATCACCTTCGGTCAGTGCGCGAAGTGACTGCACTCCGGGCAAATCATTGAGATCCGGCATGGCTGCTCAGCGGTGCGTTAGGCCGCGGGTATAGGAAACGGCGACACCTGCGTCACTGTGCTCGGGCTGCTTGCCCTCCGATTCCAACCGCCGCTGCCACGCAGCCATCGCCAAGAGACCTGACCCATTCACCCTCAGGTATTCCCCTGGCATATAGATGTGAGCGAGAGACTTAACGTCCTCCTCGAAGGAGAAGCCCTTGCGATGCACCGCGAGAGCAGGGTGTACTTCGTGCGGAGCGTGTGTTACCGCCTTGGCAACCCGGCTGACTAGCTTCTCGCCAGGCGTATCGATTGGGGTACTTAACACCTTGGCCTTGCTGCGGCTCTTTTTCGCCCTCGCTTTGGCCGCCATGACTAGCGGCCCACCTTGCGACTGTCGAAACTCGAAGCATGCCACGGCGACGGATCATCGTAGTTCGCGCCGTGTGTCAGATGCATGTACACGCTGACCAATTCGCCAATTGTGCCCTCGGTGACATTCACCGTGGACCAGGGCTGAACTAGGTGCGGTCGAGTCACTGGCGGGGACTGGATCGGGAAAATGTTCATTTCTTCAGGGCAGCCTTTCCTTGTCAGTTAGCCGCGTTCCAACTGCGGACCTCGCCGAGGGTGACTGGCATCATTTCGCTCACGTCGACAGTGAACCGATACACCTTGCGGGCCCGACGAGTGTTGTCCGGATCGAAGAACTTCAACTTCACGTCCCATGCGTCGGCGTCAATGCGGGCAAACGGTGACGGCTCGGTCTCGATGTTCTCCAACTGCATACCCAGACCGAGTGCTTCAGAGAAGACGGTCGCGGCCTGGAATGCGTTTGTCGAGGCGAAGTTCAGGGCGCGATCACTCGACAGCACGCCAAGATTGCGCAGGTCGTAGTAGACGCGATCGAGGAAACTGCGCAGGTTGGCGGCAATTGTCGCGGTGTCCACCGCCACACCGGACCTTGAACTGACCGCTTGCGAGGCCTGCTCAACAAGAGCGTTCGTCTTCCAGCCGTAGGAGCCACGCGGGTTATCAAGTTGGATGACCGGCACCTGCTGCCCAGAGAACAACCGAACCGTGCGGCCAGTGAGCCGGCCAGGAATGCTGACCCGCTGAATGTGATCCGGATCTTGCTCGGCCAGTACCTCGCCGGCGAGCATCTCGTTGAGCAGTTCGTAAATGTTCGCACCGAAGGCACCGCTGGGTTCAAGGACGTAAATCGGGGTCAACTCAATGTTCAGCGTCCAGATCACCTCTCGCGCCTCATATGCGTTGGCACCAATGTAGGCAACGAGTTGGCGGGCGTCGTATGGGTTCGGGGGCAAAACATTGCCATCTACCTCAACCGGAGGCATCAGCTGCTTGAACGAATCACGACGAGCTTCGGTGCCGAAGTCGTAAGAAATGTTGCCCAATGCGTAGACCAAGTTGCCCCCGGTTGAGGGCTCAACGGCCGATGGTCCAACGGTGGCTAGCCCGGCAGTGGATGGCCC
>JBDNFV010000184.1:0-4040 GCA_041689635.1 Candidatus Nanopelagicales bacterium
AAGCTCAGCGTTGAGATTCCATTTGCGGAGTTGCAGCCGAGTCTGGATGAGGCGCTCACTCGGATTGGCAAGCAAATCAATGTCCCTGGTTTCCGTAAAGGCAAAGTCCCGGCCCGGGTTGTTGAGCAGCGGGTCGGCCGTGGGGCAGTTTTAGAAGAAGCGGTAAATAACGCGGTCCCCAAGGCCTACGACGAACTGGTCGTTGAAAATAAGATTCGTCCGATCGGTCAGCCAACAATTGAAGTTACCGAAGTCGCGGATGGTGACAAACTCACCTTCACCGCTGAAGTTGATGTTCGTCCCGAGTTTACCCTCCCCGCATTTGATTCACTCACCGTTGAAGTTGAACCGGTTGTTCTTGAAGAATCTGACATTACCGAGCAAATCGATTCATTGCGTAGGCGCTTTGCAAACCTGGCCGAAGTTGATCGCGCCAGCGCTGACGGTGACATTCTTTTGGTAAACATTTCCGGCAAGACGGAAACTGGCGATGACGTTGACGACCTCAGTGCATCGGCAATGTCCTATGAACTGGGAACCGAAGGAATGCTCCCCGGTTTCGACGAAGCCGTCCGCGGGGCCAGCAAAGCCGAATCACGCACCTTCGAATTCACTCCGCAAAACGGTGATTGGGTGGACGTTCCCTTGAAGGTCACCGTTGAGGTCAGCGCCGTTCGTGAGCGCGAACTTCCCGAACTCGATGCCGATTTCGTCTCGATGGCTTCAGAGTTTGACACCGTTGAAGAATTGCGTACCGATATTGAAACCCGTCTTGGTCGACTCAAGAAAATGGAACAGGGAAATCAGGCACGAAACAAAATCCACGACGTTCTGCTGGAGCAGGTGGATTTGCCGCTGCCGGAAGCGTTGATCGCAGCCGAAGTCGAGGGTCACTTCCACGACGGACACGACTCCGGTGAAGAGCACCGCGCCGAAGTTGAAGCCGAGATCCGCACCGGGCTGAAGAGCCAGTTTATTTTGGACAAGATCGCTGAAGAGGAGGAGCTCACCGTTGGCGAGAGCGAACTCAGCGCTTGGCTAATGCAGCAGGCGCCCCGATACTCAATGGCACCGGACGCATTCGCAAAGGCCCTTGTTGAAGCGGGACAGGTCCCGATGGCCATGGCAGATATCCGTCGGGCCAAAGCGTTGGCGAAGGTGCTTGAGAGCGCCAAGGTTGTTGACACCAATGGTGTCGTCATTGACCTGGCCGAACTCGATGCGGAACTCGCTGCAATCACCGGTTCGGCTTAGGGCGAACGAGGGGCAATCACTACCGGAGTGGCGCTGATTTGGCGTTAAGGTTTCATTCAGCACGCTGAAAGCTTTCCGCTCAATGCAAATTGCTAACCGCTAGGAGAATTCGTGACCGTCCCCTTTAATAGCCCTCATTCCAGCCCCGGTTTCAGCCCTCGCCGTAACGCAGGGTCTCACCCAGAGCTCGGCCTACCATTTATGCGGACCGGTGGCAGTATGGCCGGATTCGGAGACATGCTGGACGAGCGGCTCCTGCGTGAGCGAATTATTTGGCTTGAAGGCCCGGTGATGGACGACAACTCCAACCGGATCGCGAAGCAGTTGCAGGTCCTCGCGGCAGAGGATCCAGAAAAAGACATTAGCCTGTATATCAACTCCCCGGGCGGATCGATTTCCGCTGGCATGGTCATTTACGACACCATGGCCCTGATCCCCAATGACGTCACCACCGTTGCCATGGGATTGGCCGCCTCGATGGGACAGTTCCTCCTGTGCGCCGGCGCTGATGGCAAGCGGTATGCAACACCGAATACGCGAATCATGATGCATCAACCGTCCGGTGGCCTCGGTGGAACCGCGAGTGATATCAAGATTCAAGCAGAGCAGATGCTGTTCATCAAAAAGCGGATGGCGGTTCTCATTGCCGAGCACAGCGGTCAAACCTTGGAACAGATCGAAAAGGATTCAGATCGCGACCGCTGGTTCGATGCCGAGGCAGCCCGCGAATACGGCTTGATTGATCATGTGTACAGCACTTCAGCCGATGCCCCCAAGGGCGAATCAAAGAGCAAGGGAGCCTAGAAGTGATTAACCCAACCAACCGGTACATCCTCCCGGAGTTTCGTGAGCGCACCGCGACGGGTGAGCGAGTTCACAATCCGTACACCAAACTCTTTGAAGAAAGAATTATTTTCCTAGGTGTTCAAATTGACGATGCATCAGCCGACGACGTCATGGCCCAGCTATTGACCTTGGAGTCATTGGATCCAGATCGTGACATTCAGATCTACATTAACTCACCCGGTGGCTCCTACACCGCGATGACCGCGATCTATGACACCATGCAGTTTGTTAAGCCACAGGTGCAGACCGTGTGTCTGGGTCAGGCCGCTTCGGCCGCCGCCGTTTTGTTAGCAGCAGGATCTCCGGGTAAGCGTTTTGCCCTTCCGCATGCGCGGATTCTGATTCACCAGCCGTACACCGAAGGTGGTGGTCAAGGTTCCGACATTGAGATTCAGGCCAATGAAATCATCCGGATGCGTACCGAGATGGAAGGTATCCTTGCCAAGCACACGGGTCGCTCGGTTGAGCAGATCGAAAAAGACATTGAGCGCGATAAAATCCTGACGGCTGACATGGCGAAGGATTTTGGCGTGATCGACTCGGTCATCTCCTCCCGTAAGGGTTAGTCTTCACCCACAGGCTCATCCAATAGATTTATTCAGTAGATTTCCGCTCCTCACCCTGTGTATATCGCGCGTAATTCCCCCTTTACGGGGTACGGTTACCGGGTTGTTGATTTCGTAATCTGAGTAAGGGGCGTTGTGGCGCGTATTGGCGAGAGTGGCGACCTGCTGAAGTGTTCTTTCTGTGGAAAGAGTCAGAAGCAGGTCAAGAAGTTAATCGCCGGCCCTGGCGTTTACATTTGTGATGAATGCATTGACCTGTGCAATGAAATCATTGAAGAGGAACTCACCGAAGCAAGTACATCTGATATTGGTGAACTACCTAAGCCGCGCGAGATTTACGCGTTCCTCGACGAATACGTCATTGGGCAAGACTCGGCTAAAAAGTCCCTCTCCGTTGCGGTGTACAACCATTACAAGCGGGTACAAGCCGGAGCTCACCACAAAGGCAAAGAGGACTCGGTTGAACTCGCCAAGTCAAACATTCTGCTCTTAGGACCTACCGGCTCGGGCAAGACACTGTTAGCACAAACCCTGGCCCGTGTCCTAAACGTTCCGTTCGCCATTGCGGACGCCACCGCGTTGACCGAGGCCGGTTACGTTGGTGAAGATGTTGAAAATATTTTGCTCAAACTCATCCAGGCGGCTGAGTTTGACACCAAGCGCGCCGAAATGGGAATCATCTACATCGACGAGATCGATAAAGTGGCCCGTAAGAGCGAGAACCCCTCCATTACCCGTGACGTATCCGGTGAAGGTGTTCAACAAGCGCTACTCAAGATCATTGAAGGTACAACCGCATCGGTGCCGCCTCAGGGTGGTCGCAAGCATCCGCATCAGGAATTCATCTCGATTGACACCACCAACGTGCTGTTCATTGTCGGCGGAGCATTCGCTGGTTTGGACAAAATTGTTGAGGCTCGGTTAGGAAAAAAGAGTCTCGGCTTCACATTCGACCTTGTTGAAGGTGAGCGAGAAGAGAGCAAAGACATCTCAGAAGATGTGTTCTCCCACGTCATGCCCGAAGATCTAATTAAATTCGGCATGATCCCCGAATTTATTGGTCGGCTCCCAGTTTTTACCTCCGTGAACAAACTTGACCGTGAAGCGCTCATCTCCGTTCTCGTTAAACCCAAAAACGCCTTGATTAAGCAATATCAAAAACTATTTGAGTTGGACGGTGTTGAACTTGAATTTGATGAACAGGCGCTCGTTGAAATAGCTGAGCTGGCGCTGCTTCGGGGCACCGGTGCGCGTGGTTTGCGCGCAATCTTGGAAGAAGTCCTTCTCAACGTCATGTACGAAGTACCAAGTCGCACCGACGTGGCAAAGGTGGTTATCTCCGGTGAGGTCGTGCGTGAGCGGGTGAACCCCACC
>JBDNFV010000185.1:0-1139 GCA_041689635.1 Candidatus Nanopelagicales bacterium
AGGGCTGGGGCCTTGGTCTTGGAGACCTTGTCCTGCCGGCCCTTGCGGACCAGCTGCTGGATGGTAGGCACGTTGCGCCTCTCCTGACTTCTCGTTCGTTTACGGTTAACCGGAACGACCCACGCGGTCGGGCGTGTCGTACGTCTTTCGACGCAAACTACGCTTAAACTCGTAGAAATTCTCCGGTGGCAATACCACCCCGGGCCGCAAATTTTGGGCAATCTTCACTGCGACACACGAGAGCGCGCCTGAGGGGTCAGGCACGAGTGGGAAGACTACCTTCCCCCACTTTACCCCGATCACCGGGGTCCCCCTTAAGAACTAGAACCGCTTGTTACCCCAAGAATCGTGAACAGCAGCAGCGCGAGAATCGCCAAAATGGCTAACGCCGCGTACACCCCGATATTGATCCAAGAGACTATTTTTGCGGCGGTCACAAAGGCTCCGCCACCCACAGCGCCGCCACTTGCTCGAATTTCCTTCTCGGCTTTACTGGCAAATACCAGCGCTACGATCGCAAAAACAATGGGGAAAACCACCCACGAGCAGATAGACAGGACCAGCGCCACAATCGAATTACCCGATGCTCCGGGGGTTGGTGCGTACACCACCACCTGTTGTTCATTCCAGATCGACTCCGTCGGTTTTACGTCTTCAGCTGGGGTTTGGTCAGAACTCATGCCTCTAATCTACCGTGCTTAACTCCAGTTGATAAGGAGCCGACCATCTTTGTCTTTAAATGACCCGACCAGGATCACAATGAAGTCGATGAGGGCCCAAATACCCAACCCGCCCAGTGTGACGATCATGAGAATTCCCGTGCCAACCTTGCCCACATAAAATCGGTGAATTCCAATAAATCCCAAGAACCACGCCAGCAGCGCGGCGGCTAGCCTGGACTTCGGGCTAATCGCATTCCCAAACTGATCAACGGTTGGCTTCGGTGGCATCTGCACAATCGGTGGAGCCGCGGGCGGCTGCGCCGATGTGCCAACGGTCTCATTCACATTTTCATCATTATTGGACATGAAGCAACGGTAGACCCAAAACGACAGCTGGTGGGATTGCGACATACTTCGCTGGTGGCGCATTCTGCTCAAGAACAGGAGATCCCCCGGGTCATTGAGATCTTGGCTGAC
>JBDNFV010000186.1:0-2373 GCA_041689635.1 Candidatus Nanopelagicales bacterium
ACGGCGAAGAAACTCTCTGCGGTTCGAAACTCGTCTCCAAATAGATCGAATGCATGGGGGAGCGCCTGGCAGATTGGGTAGCCGAGTTCGCGCAACCGAAATGAATTAAGAATCACATTTGATTGGTGTTTAACACGGGTTAAAGGGTCGACCAAGTTTCCATAGTAAAAACCCATGCCAGGATCAATAACAATGTTAGTGACACCGTGTTGCAGCCCCGTCTCGATTCGTTTGGCGAAGTAATCCTGTAGCCCAGGGATCGGGTCTTCGTCTAATTTGAGATCGGTGACTTCACGCACGTTCGCGCCGCCGACGTAACACAAAATTACCGTTGCATTGAACTCACTGGCCAGATCAAGGATTTCTGCTTCATGAGCGGTGCCGGTGAAGTTAAGGACCTTGGCACCTGCGCTAAGGCAGGCTTTGACAACTTCAGGTTCATAGGTTTCCGCAGAGACCGGAATCGAATCGGCAGTGAGTTGCTCAATGACGGGTACGAGTTGAGTGATCTGATCTTGGGGTGTGACCCGCGATGCCTTCGCGGTGCTGGACTCGGCACCGATATCAATCAGGTCAGCGCCTTGAGCGAAGTAGACCCGAGACTTGCGGATCGCAGCTTCGGTATTAATCGCGATGCTCTCCCGGTAGGTCGAGTCTCGAGAAAGATTCACCGTCGCCATAAGTGCTGGTCGATCAAAAGGCTTGCCGTCAATGGTGAGTTGCTTGATCGGAGCATTTAGTGAACTTGAGTGATCCTGAAATAATTGGTTCAGGGACGCTAACGACATCATTGAGCAAGTGTAGGCAAATATGACCAAATGACTCGGTGGGAACCCTGCTAAATCTTGATGAATCGAAAGTCTGATACCGCGCGGCCTTCGTCAATTGCCCGTGCTTCATAGCGTGTGACAACTCGGTCCGGTCTGCTCATTTCCCCTCCAATCCACTGCAATTGATGGGTAGGTTGGGAGAAGAGTTTGGTGATTTCCTGCGCGTAGTGGGCCCAGTCCGTTGCGATATGCCAAAAGCCACCGAGTGCCAACCGGGTATGGATGAGGTCGAGGATGCTGTGCTGAACGATTCGGCGCTTATGGTGCCGGGCTTTCTGCCAAGGATCTGGAAATAGTGTGTAAACACCTGCGATCGAGCCGGGTGCGATCATATTTTCCAAAACGGCAATCGCATCGGTTTCCATCACCCGCACATTGGTGAGTTCCTGCGTGTGAAGTTCAGAGAGCAAATCCCCTACGCCCGGGGTGTGAACATCGATCGCCAGGAATGCCGCTTGCGGTTCTGTTCGGGCAATGTGAAGAGTTGAAACTCCATTACCAAAACCGATATCAAGATACAGCGGGGTTGGTGGTGTTGGCCAGTTAAGAATTTCATCCTGATAGGTAATGGTTAATGCCTGTGGATTGTCAACCGCGTGCTGCTGGGATTTCGTGATTCGGCTTCGACGAGGTTTAAACGTTCGAATCCCGCGCCGAAGTGTTTTCGTCTCGGGAAACTCCTCAACAAAGTCATCCAATTGAATCAACTAAAAGTTCAATCGGACTATTGATCCGATATTTACGGTCGGCCTCGATGCGCCAACTCGAACCCTCGCCGATACTCCGAAAATTCCACTCACGGGCGTGATTTTCGCCCGGACCGCTACTTGTCAAGGCCGTATTTTCGTCTATCCCGATTATTTTCTGACCATCGATCAGTAATGGTTTTAAAACAAAGTCGGGGACAAAGCGAGAGTAGCGATCAAAATGTGGAATCACCCGTGCGTTAAAAATCAATCCAAGCCCAGAGTCGCCGCCTTCTTTTGGGTGACGAAAGTTGGGTACGTACCCGCACAGCGCCATGGCACCGGCGCTACACCCTGCGATAGATGCCCCAATGCGCCACTGCTCAAGAATGGTTTTCCAGGCAAGGGTTTCGCGCAGAGTCTTCGCCAGAAAATGTGGGTTACCACCGGAGAGGTAAATCAGTCCCGCGCCGGCTATTGCTTCCGCGATCTTTGGGTCGTCGGCGTCTTTACGATTTTTGATGTCGATGATCACCTGTTGTGCATCAAGTCGCTGGGCGGCATCTTTGCCGAGCTGATGCCAGCGCGCGAGTGAACGTTCACCCTCGGGCGCGGCTGCCGTCGCTATCTGAACGTAGGTGCGCGGGCGATCTTGGAGTAACCAGGCTTCCAGGTCGTTCATGACCGGGAGATATTCACCACTGCCGACAAGGGCGATTTTCCCACTCATGGGCAGACCCTTTCTGGTGCACGGTGAAGCGCTCGTTTCGGCTAATTTACCGAACGCAGAGTAAACCCGGGGACCGGAGAGCGCTGCATGGCCGCCGGACAGATCAAAAGTGACACCGATGACATCG
>JBDNFV010000187.1:0-3506 GCA_041689635.1 Candidatus Nanopelagicales bacterium
ATCTTCTGCCTTGGGAATGTCCAGCAGCGAGATTGCGTAGGTTGGTCCGTCAGTGATGATGTCCTGCGCGAAGGTACGGGAGACGCCGTATTTGACGTCAGCGCAACCAACAACCGTGCCGTCCTCGAAAGTGACGCCGTCACGGATCGTGAAGGCCCACGAGGTTGCATCCTCATTAGGTGTGCCAAGGTCCGTTGCCATGTCCGGAACGATTGTCACTCCTTCAGCGCCTTCAGCGAACTTATAGGCGGTCAATGTGCGCTGCATAAAGCCGGTCATGAACGCAAGGTCCACTCCCGTGTAGTTACGTTGCGGGTCAAGGTGCAGGATCTGCTCTTCGAGCGTCAGGATATTGATCGTCCCACCGGCTGTACCGCCGTCCGAGCTCCCTGCTCCGGCATCACTGCCGCTATCACTGCCACCACAACCGGCAAGAATAAGGGCACCGGATGCTACGACGGCAACGAGACTAAGTCTGCGCTTGGGCGTCATTTTCATGATTCCTCCATTTCAAAGCCGACAACTCCAAGCTGCCGACAATCGGTTGCTCCCCGGTGGAGCGACCGAGATCTATTTATCTCACTAGTTATTTCTGCTTCCCCGCGGATCCAACGCATCCCGTGTGGCATCTCCGAAAACGTTAAACGCGTAAACCACTAAGAACAGCGCGGTTCCTGGAATGAAGAGGTATGAAGGAATGATCATGAAGTAGCGGACGGAATCAGACAACATTTTTCCCCATGAGGGCGTTGGCTCAATGATTCCAACACCGAGATAGGACAGAACCGCTTCGGCTGCAATCAAGGTGGGCAGTGAGATCGTTGCATAAACAATTATTGGAGCCCAAAGATTCGGCAGGATCTCTTTAAACAAAACTCGCCGAGTGGGTGCCCCTGTTGCAACTGCCGCTTCAACAAACTCGCGCTCGCGCAGACTGAGAACCTGACCGCGAATCAGTCGCGCCAAATAAGGCCAACCAAAGAACACGAACACAATAATCAAATAAAGGAAACGAGCCCACTCAGGACTCACGCCAAATGATTCAAGTCGTTGGGTAAGAACGGGGCTCAGCGCAATCAGCATGAGTAAGAACGGGAAAGCAAGAATCAAATCAGTCAGTCGGCCAATCACGGCGTCAAGCCAACCACCCTTGTAGGCGGCGACGATCCCAACGGTAGTGCCGATCAGCACGATGAAAACCACACTCGTTGTAGAAATAAACAGCGAGACTCGAGCTCCGTACAGCAGACGTGCGAAAATATCTCGACCGGTCAACGGCTCAACACCGAGGGGATGCTCCCAAGAGATTCCACCCCACGGCCCGCGCGGAATTGAGCCCAAGGCCGGGTCGAGTGTCTCTTGGTCAAATGTGAATGGGTCAAGTCCGAGCGCCCCGACAATCCACGGAGTGAAAACTGCAATAAGGGCGACGAGACCCAAGAACACCATGGCAACGACCGCAGCTTTATCCCGCTTGAGACGACGCCAAGCGAGCGCTTTAAGGGAGAGACCCGCGACTGAATTTTTGGTGCCAATGTCCCCATTCGCGACCTGCATCGCGGCGGGTTCCCCGTTTAACGACAAAAGACACTTCCCTCGAAAGAGTTCTAGACTTAAGTTACCGACGGGTAACAAGGCCGAAATCTCTACGCTACACCCAAGTGGTGGAGAAGTGCATTTAGATCCGACACCGTTACCGGATTGTGAGACGTTAAGTCGTTAGCCCTTAGCCCTTAGCTTTGCGGCCAGAACGCTGGCGTTCGCCCGCATCAAGGATCACTTTGCGAATCCGGACGGCAGCGGGTGCGACTTCAACGCATTCATCTTCGCGGCAGAACTCGAGTGCCTGCTCGAGGGAGAGTTGCTTGTGCGGAATCAATGGAACCAAAACATCTGCTGATGACTGACGCATATTGGTCAGCTTCTTTTCCTTGGTGGGATTGACATCCATGTCGTCGCTGCGGGAGTTGACTCCCACAACCATGCCTTCGTAGACCTCGGTGCCGGGGCCAACGAACATGGTGCCACGCTCCTGCAGGTTGGCCAAGGCAAAGCCGGTAGTGGGACCGGTTCGGTCGGCCACCAGCGAACCCGTTGGACGGGTGCGTAATTCGCCAAACCACGGTTCATATTTATCGAATACATGGTGCAGGAGCCCGGTTCCTCGGGTTTCGGTGAGGAATTCGGTTCGAAAGCCAATCAGACCTCGGGCAGGAACCAAGTAGTCCATCCGGACCCAGCCGGTTCCATGGTTGATCATTTGATCCATGCGGCCCTTGCGCAGTGCCATCAGTTGGGTGACGACCCCCAGGTAGTCCTCGGGGATGTCAACCGAGAGCCGCTCAACGGGCTCGTGCAGCTTGCCGTCAATGACTCGGGTTACGACCTGTGGCTTGCCCACGGTCAATTCAAAACCTTCGCGTTTCATCATTTCAACCAGAATGGCGAGCTGGAGTTCGCCACGACCTTGAACTTCCCAGGTGTCCGGGCGTTCGGTGGGAAACACGCGAATCGAGACGTTACCGACTGTTTCCACCTGCAAACGCTCTTTCACCATGTTGGCCGTCAACTTATTTCCACCGCTACGCCCGGCCATGGGTGACGTGTTAATTCCGATCGTCATCGAGATTGAGGGCTCATCAACGGTAATGAGCGGCAGGGCAACGGGATTCTCCGTGTCGGCCAAGGTATCGCCGATCGTGATGTCGGGAAACCCAGCGACCGCGATGATGTCACCGGGGCCAGCGCTATCTGCTGGCACTCGGGTCAACGCTTGGGTCATCAGCAGTTCGACAACTTTCATGCGGGTAACGGTTCCGTCAGACTGCATCCACGCCACCTGCTGGCCTTTGTTGATTGTGCCTTCATGTACCCGGCACAGTGCCAATCGACCCAGATAAGGCGATGCGTCTAAGTTGGTGACGTGGGCCTGCAGCGGTGCACCCTCGGTGTAACTCGGTGCCGGGATCGTGTCGATCAGGGTCCGAAACAGCGGTTCTAGGTCTTCCTCTTCTGGCATTCCTCCGTCAACCGGACGGGTCAATGAAGCCCGGCCCGCCTTCGCACTGGTGTAAACGATGGGGAATTCAATCTGAGCTTCATTGGCATCAAGATCAAGGAAAAGTTCGTAGGTTTCGTCGACCACTTCGGCGATCCGCGAGTCGGGTCGGTCAACCTTATTAATGACGAGAACTACCGGGAGGTTTTTTTGCAGTGCCTTGCGCAGCACGAATCTGGTCTGGGGCAATGGACCTTCGGAGGCGTCAACCAGGAGGACAACCCCGTCGACCATCTCTAATCCGCGCTCAACCTCGCCACCGAAGTCAGCGTGGCCGGGGGTGTCAATAATGTTGAAGGTCATCCCTTCAGGAGCGGCGCCTCCGGTATAACGGACCGAAGTGTTCTTGGCCAGAATCGTGATGCCTTTTTCGCGCTCGAGGTCCATCGAGTCCATGACTCGGTCGTTAACGTCTTGGTTTTCCCGAAATGCTCCCGATTGCCACAGC
>JBDNFV010000188.1:0-1555 GCA_041689635.1 Candidatus Nanopelagicales bacterium
AAAGATCTCAATGAGGGTGTCCATGTTGACGACTGGCTATTCCTTCCCAGGCCCGAGAATGTCGCGTGAATCATTCCGTTGTCTTTGATGGACTCCAAATAAGCAACTGGAGTGAGGAAGTTCTTCAAGAAATCCGCGACGGAGGCGTGGGTGGAATTAATGCGACGTGTGCCGTCTGGGAAGAAACATTAGAAACAATTCAAAACATTGCCGACTGGCGTGCATTGCAGCGTTGTCACCCGGAACTCCTGCAAATCGTGACGACCACCCAGCAGATCCGGGATGCGGCCGCAAGTAAGCAGGTTGGAGTCGTTCTAGGGTTTCAAAACACTTCGCCATTTGGTCAGGACTATTCACTGGTGGAGACGTTTCATAAACTTGGTGTCCGCATCGCCCAATTAACGTACAACATTCAAAACTACGTGGGTGGAGCATGTTATGACCCAAATGATTCTGGTTTAACCCGATTTGGATCGATCGTGGTATCGGAGATGAATCGAGTGGGAATGTTGATTGACCTTTCCCACGTCGGAAATAAGACCTCTCTTGATGCGATTCACGAGTCACAAACACCGGTTGCTATTACTCATGCAAACCCGTTGTGGTTTGCCGACTCACCGCGTAACAAGCCGGATGTCGTCATCGACGCTCTCGTGGAACGCGGCGGAGTCATTGGGGTGTGTTTGTATCCCGCTGTTATTGGTGGCAAGGAAACCAGCCAAAAAGAATTCTGTGAAATGGTCGTGCGCCTCATTGACCAGGTCGGATCCGACCACGTGGGTCTAGGCAGCGACTGCACGCGCAATTGGGATTCCTCCTATATCAGCGTTCTGCGTGACGGACGTTGGAAGCCTTCGTCAGGGGCAACCTGGCCCGAATGGCCGGACTGGTTCACCTCCCCACGAGACTTCCCCGCATTGGCCAACTCTCTTTCTGATGTTGGCTTGAGCGATAACGATCTTGATGCGGTGATGGGTGAAAATTGGTTGCGTCTTTTTGATCAGGTCTTTCCCGGAATACCACAAGGGGGCCATTGATCGTGAGCGGCACAAATGTCACACGAACCAGCGGGTTTCGAGTTTCCGTGCGTGAAGTCAAAGATGCAAGTTACCGAGCTTTACGCGTTGCCGGATATTCCTGGGGCGAGGCCCAATCAGCAGGCCGGGTGGCAGCAACTGCGGAAGTGTTGTGGGCGCAGGGTGTCACAGATGTGTCGCGCGATGCGAAGCGCTGGCGGATCCGTAGTCGACACCCAAAAATTACCAGGGCAGGGGACTCACTCTTGCTTAAAGATCCACGCAAAACGAGTGCATCGATTCTGGGTTCGCACGCAACCGTGCTCGCATTAAGTCATCCAGAACGAATTATTCACGTCAAAGGCTCGGTGAATTTACGTAACGTTGCTGCTGCTATCTGGGACATCAAACCAGCGGGAACACCCGTGGTGTGGGGCTCAATAACTCGAATGAAGTCTGAGTCCTACCGCGTTGATGAGCTAGGAAATCTCTTCCAAGAGCCAAACTTATCAGAGATGCTTCCTGAATTACGTACGCAT
>JBDNFV010000189.1:0-9981 GCA_041689635.1 Candidatus Nanopelagicales bacterium
CCAACGACCTTGAGGAGGTAGCCGTGGATCTTTCCGGGCTTTCCTCATTGCTATGGCGCGAACGGGACATTTTGGACAATCTCCTGTTCAAACTCGATGTCCAGCAGTTGCTCCTCATGAGCGGGCGGTCCGCGTGGTTGGTGCGCGCCAGCCGAGAAATCGAAACTGCTTTGGAGCAGGTTCGAATTATTGAGCTTGAGCGGGCCGTTCGGTTCAACGAGGTGGCTAGGGATCTTGATTTGGAGGCATCTCCGAGCCTAGCCGCAATTGCGGAGGCTGCTGAAGAGCCGTGGCAGGGCCTGCTGACCGAACACTATGAAGCCTTTTTGGATCTGGCGTCCCGAATTCAAGCCATTACCTCGCTCAATCGTGAACTTGCCTTCTCCGCCCAAATAGCCACCGAGGCGATTCTGACCAGCATCCGAGGCGATTCAGATCCCTCGTTACATTTATACGCGCAGACTGGCGCGAAGGAAAAACTCGATCGTAAGTCCGTATTCGTGGACGAGGGGCTTTAGCGTGGGGACTTTCTCGGGCATATCCACCGCACTGTCGTCATTGCAGGCGCAGCGCGTCGCCATGGACGTTGCGGGACAAAATATTGCCAACGTCAGCACCCCCGGATACTCCCGGCAGCGGGTTGAAATGACAGCCGGGATTGGGGTCGATGTGTCATCGATCCAACGTTTGCACAGTGGATTACTGGGCGATCGAGCGCGAACTGAGAGTGCTCGTCTGGGTGACCTTAACGTGACGAGCGCCGTGTTAACCCAAATTGAACAAGTCTTTCCCGAGCCGAGCACATCTGGCTTTCAGTCAAAATTAGACGCCCTCTGGTCGGGTTTTTCAAATGTCTCCAGAGATCCAAACAATGCCGCGGCCCGAATTCAGGTGATTGCCCAGGCAAATGTTCTTACCGGTTGGCTCAACGACGCAGCCGAACAGTTGACAACCATCTCGACTAGCCAGTCACAAAACTTGAGCAACCTGGTGACCTCGGCAAACTCTTATGCCCAGCAGATTTCTAAGCTCAACATTGCAATCGGTCTGACTCCTGAAGGAACGAGCGCGATAAATGCATTGATGGATCAGCGATCCTTTGCGGCATCCCAACTTGCCGAGGCTGTCGGTGGTACCTACCTCATTGATAGCGCTAACAAGATGAGTGTTTCCCTTGGTGGAGCGGCTTTTGTTGGTCCATCAAATTACGCCACCCTGCAAGTGGCCACCACAGCCGGAACAACTTCGGTGCAATGGTCCAGTAACGATTCCACAGCTGTGGTTTCCAGCGGCAACGCCAGCGGTTATCTCACTGCGATCAACACCACTATCCCAGACTGGAGGGCCGACCTCGATTCGGTGGCCGCTGCGTTGGCGTCAAAGGTTAATACCGCACAGGCTGCCGGGTTTGATCTCTCGGGAAATGTTGGCGCGGCCCTGTTCACGGGAACCACAGCATCCACAATCGCCGTGGCACTTACCACTGGCTCGAGTATCGCCGCTTCAACGCTTGCACCCGTTGGGGGAGTCGCCTCACTCAACGGATCAAATGCGGATGCAATGGCGGCCCTCGGAAGATCCGCTGGCGGACCCGATGAACTTTATCAGAATCTGGTTGTGTCCCTGGGTTATGCCACTCAAGGTGCAGCGCAAACCGCACAGACCGTACAGGCTTTCATGGCTGGTATCACCGGCCAGATTAATTCAGAGTCCGGCGTGAACATAGACGAAGAAATGGCGAATCTACTCACCTATCAGCGTGCCTACGAAGCCGCAGCGCGCGTACTTACCTCCATTGACGAAGCACTCGACACACTCATCAACCGCACCGGCCTTGTCGGACGATAGGAAACATCCATGACCTCAATTACCCGCTTAGCAACTGGTGCGCAGAGTTTGCAGAATATGGACTCGGTGGGCGCAATGAGCAAGCGAATGGCCCAGTTGCAGGAGCAGATCTCCTCGGGCAAGGCAATCCAGCGTGCCAGCGAAGATCCGGGTGGAACCCGGTCAGTTATGACATTGCGGGCCGAACAAACTCGGATGTCGCAGTACGCGCAAAACATTGACAATGGCCTACTCAGACTCAACACGACGCGCACCCAGGTCGACTCAGTCAACGATCAACTTTTTAAGTCCCGTGAGCTTGTGCTTCAGGGACAAGCATCCAATTCAACAGCAAGTTCACGTTCTGCTTTGGCGGCTCAGATTGACGTGATTGCTTCGAGTCTGCTGGTCGCGGCAAACAGCGACTTTGCCGGAAGAGCCCTTTTCACGGGCGCAACATCGGCAGCCACCGCCTACAACGCTGGAGGCACCTACATCGGAGACACCAATCAGGTCACCACGCGGGTTGGTGACTCTGGCTCTACGGTCAGAATTGAATTAAATGGCCCCGAAGTTTTCGGTGTCGGGGGAGCGAATGCCTTTGCCGTTCTCACTTCCATCGCTGACAGCCTGCGCAACACACCGGCCAACTTGGCAGCCAACTTGACTTCATTGGATTCGGTCATCACCACCGCTCGCGGCGCCCAAGCAACCGTTGGGTCTCGGATCAATCAACTCAATGAACTTCGCGACGTATCCGCAGACCGGATCTTAAGTATCACAGGTGCGCTAGCCGCTGTTGAAGACACCGACCTCACAAAGACGATCATGGAATTGACCATGCAGCAAACAAGCTACGAGGCAGCGCTCTATGCCACTGCGAGTATCATGCAGCCATCCTTGATGGATTTCTTAAGATAACCGGCCTGAGAGAACCAGTGCGTTAAATGAATACACAAAATGAAGACGGAGATTCTATGTCAGACAACGCGCACGATGATGCGCAGAATTATGTACCCGTTGTGGAAATACGGGGCGGTCTACTGGGGTTTCCTGAATTCACCAAGTTCACCCTGATCAAAATGAACGACGAAGGTTTGGTCTACCGACTCCAATCCCTTGAAGAAGCTGCCATAAATTTTGTTGTCGTCCCGGCAGCGTCGTTTTTTCCTAATTACGCACCGGTCGTTGATGATGAAGTAGCGAAGCGCTTTGACTTGGAAAGTGGCCCAGAAGTGTTGCTGCTCCTCGTTGTCACGTTGGGTGAAACATTCAAAGACTCAACCGTGAACCTGATGGCCCCACTCTTACTGGATCCAAACGCACAAATCGCCGAACAAATAATTGTGGAAAATGACAATTTGTCCGTTCGCACTCCACTGATGGCCGCGTAGTCAGCAGATGCTGGTACTGAGTCGCAAGGTCGGAGAAAGTATTGTGATCGGCGACGATGTAGTCGTTACCATCCTTGAGATTCGCGGGGATTTGATCCGGGTCGGAATAGAGGCACCCAAACATGTGAAAGTGCACCGTCGAGAAGTATTCGAAGCAATTGAGGCAGCGAACCGCGAGGCTCTCGCACCAACACTGGCGGCCATGTCAGATTTTACTTCAGCAATTAAGGGCCTGCCAAATCTGCCAAAAGCTAAAGATCCACAGTGATCTGAAACTTTCTGTTTCTGAAAATTTCCATCACACACCAACAAACACTCACACCCGAAAAGCGCTGAATTAGCGCCGGGCAATTAATGCGCGGATCTTGCGCGCCACCTGATCGGGATGATCAATGGGTTCTGTCCGTAGCTGCTTAATTCCAACACCGGAAATAGTTAATCTTCCATAATCAAAAGCGCGACCGAATGGGCCCTGTTGAATATCTACGCCTTCAATTTTGTTGAACTCAAGGGACTCCTTGTTCCGATAGATGAAGGTTCGCACCACTTGAATCTTTTCTGCATCGATAAACATGCGAAACATTACCCAGCTAATAAAACTGAATAACGGGAACAACAACAGCAGCAAAGTCAACAAGAGCGCAAGCGATCCGTTGATCCGAACCCAGATGATTGCACTCGAGACGAAGATGACAGCGAACCAGATAGTCAAAGTCACGATAATCGCGCGCACCGAGGCACGTCGCTCCTCGAAGATAACCGCACCGACGCAATCCTCGCCTGAGCCTTCAGAGCTAATTTTGTCCAGGCCATCTTCCATAACAGCATCTTAGACCAGAGGACCGTGTTTGGTGAGCACGTCTTTTGGTTGAGCCTGAACTTGGTTTCTCTCACTCCGTGTAGTTCCATGGTGTCCATAGCGACTCCATGGAAGAATCAGACTCGTGAGCGAAGTGAGATGCGGACAGGTGAGCGGGAATCCGGTAGTCCATTACATTGGAATTGACCCAGGTAATCACTTGCCCCTGATGATTGCCCTGGACTCTCGAGGCAGGCACTGGTTAACCGATGGCACTCGCTCCACGGTCGTTTACCCGACGGTAAGGGACAACTCCGGAGGTGGCGCGGTTACCTTCACCTACGACTACACGGTCGACCGGGCCACGGCCTTACTGTCCACCGTAGACCCGATTAAGACCGAGGAACTTCCCTACAATCTGCTGATCCATGTGAACTGGTTAATCCTGGCGCTTTACCGCTTGGTGCAATCACACCCGTATGGAACTTTAGGAATCGACAGAACCGTGTTAGATCACGATTGTCTCTTCAACAGCAATCAGTTACGTGTAAAAATCCAGGGAGTTGACAAGCTGTATGTAGTCAAACGGCTGTTGCCTCGACGACGCGGACATTTCCTGATCGAGGTTATTGCTCGGGATAATGAGCAGGTCATGGTGGTTGCGGAGCACGCTATTTTGGGATTAGTACTCAATAGAACTTTAGAGGTCCACATTGGTGCAGCCGAACAACAGGCGCAAGAAATCATGGCGGACATTCTCGATTTTATCTGGGAATGCAATGCCGCAAGACGAGAAGCCAAAGTGGAACAAAATTCACAAGACAACTGAGACTGACTCGACCGGGTGAAGATTAAGACGCGAGAAGATTCTCAGGCTGCTTCTCAGCCATGTCTGCGCGCAGTTTGTCCAGACTTGCCTGCAACTTGCGATTTGCAGTCGCTTCTTCGTCGATCTGAATATTCAACTCGCCAATTCTGAGGTTGAGTCCTTCAATGGTTTCACGATCTTGTTCAACCTTGGCCGAGTGCTGAACCTGCAGCTCCATCATTTCACGCTTGTACTCCGACATTGCCATAAAGTGCTTCAACTCTAGGCGTTCTGTCTCATTTTTGACGTAACCCATCATGGCAAGGATGCCCAAGGCAGCCACCAAGAATACCAAGAGAAAAATCCAAACTTCCATGGAGAAGAGCCTACACCTTTCACTACCTTTTGGGCTAGTGGGCCGATCTCATGGGCCTTGAATATCAATCCCAATGGAGTCTTTGATAGTTTCATTAACAGAATCGTTGAGCATGCTCGCAATGTAAATGAAACTACCGATGAAAGCCAATATGACGAAAACCTTTGTTACCGGATCCCACCCCGCACCCATTCCAGATTTTCGCGCCATTGATACTCCCATCTTGACTCCGCAGCTATCCAGGTCTTGCCCTCTTTTATCCAGAGCGCAAGTGCCCGGCACCAGGAATTTCTCGAAAAAGCCCAACTGCACGTACCTGCGGCCGATACTACTAGTGTAGATCTGGACTTCAGATGTCAACAAAGGGAGGCGATACCCATGATCACCCTGTCGCCTGTGCCCGACGGCGTGACCGTCGTCGCCTCGGTTGAAAAAGCAGAGCAAATGGCGGAGCGAAAAAAGGCTCCCCCCCTAATAATTCTCGAGCCCCTGCAGGCCTATTTGGACGAAATGGGCTTCGGCACCGGGGAACTGCTGTGGGGCCGGCTCGGGTCCCAGGGATCATCAGGTAGTTTCCACCTCGCCCGAGACGAAAACGTACACTTCGTACTAAAACGGCGCCTCGATGGACCTCAGCCCGCCGATGTCATGAGTTTGGCAGATGAAATCAAATTATTAGAGGTTCTTCGGAGCCATCACCTGCACTCACCCGAAGTCTTTCACGTGTGTAACGACGCCAGCATCATTGGTGCTTCCTTTTATTTGACCGCGTTCCTGCCCGGGGCCCAGGTCGTCAATTCCATTCCAGAGGCCCTCAACAATGTGGAAGAAAAGGTGGGGATGTCCCGCCGGGCCATTGATGACCTGGCACGCATTCAGGTAGAAGTCTCCCCCAGTGAAGTTTCTAGCCTTGATCACGGAGGCAGCGACTTACGCAAACTCGTGTTGGAGTCCAAGCGGCTTGGCCGCAAGCTCAAAATGCGCCGCCTACCCGGATTCGAGATTCTGGGGGATTATCTGCTGGAAAATTCGCCCGAACCGAATCCCTCGGTCCTTAGCCACGGACGTTACAGCATGCAAAATCTACTATTTCTCGAGAAAGCCCCCGCGACCATTTCTGGGGTTTTCGGCTGGGAACGGGCGACCGCCTGCGACCCACTCATGGATTTGGGTTACTTCACGGCCACCTATTCGGCCCGAGACCTCCCGGGAACGCCGCTGGACACCGCCCCCGTGACGCGTGACGAAGACGGTTTTTTATCCCGCAACGAACTTATCAACGTGTTCCGGATTGCAACCCACCTCGACACCGCCAACCTGCCGTGGTTTCAAACCTTCTGTTTATGGCGGGAAGCCGTGCGCCTAGAAGAGATTTATGAGCGTCTCATGAACAAAGAGGCGGTTCCGAGCAAATCCTTCGCCCTCTCACTGCGCGATGGCGTGCCGGCCATTCTGGCTAACGCTGCCCACTTCTCTAAAGTCGACGGAGTTGAGGCAACAGCTCCCAAGCGCTAAAAATTGAGGGAGCTAACTCCTCAGCATTAGCTCACCGGTACCGATATCTCAATCTTGACGCGTTTTTTTCTCACGCGGCCAAAAACGGGAGTCAATGTGAGTGTTAACGACGTTATGTCGCGGATCGGAGAGATCCGGTCCAGACTCAACATGCCCCCACTGCAAAGCGGATATGCAGCACCTATGGGCGGATCACAAACCATACCGGCCAACACGCAACTTCTCAGCCCGACAGCGGTAGATTTTGAGTCCGCCCTCGCCACCGTGACCGGACAGACGGCTGGCTTGCCGGGCGCCGTGGGTTTATCCAGCTCGCAAAGTCAAATGGACCCCTTAGCCCAGCCTGCTGGCACCGGATTGTTGTCAACAGATGCCGAACTTGGCTCGCGAATGTCTGAATACGCGGTCAACTTTGTTGGAGTGCCATATGTCGCGGGTGGAAATAACCCCAAAACCGGATGGGATTGCGCAGCTTTTACCGAATGGATTGCCCAGCAACACGGACTCTCGATTCCGCCGGTGTCCTGGCAACAGATAAAGGTCGGTGAGCCAGTGGCCTCCCTCAAAGACGCACGAGCTGGCGACTTGGTCTTTTTCCATGAGCCTTCTGGGCACAGCAGAGATCCCTCTGCGCTCAAAGTTAATCATGTGGGTCTCTATCTCGGCGACGGTCGCATGGTGGAAGCCGCCAATCCAAGCGCGGACACCCGGATCAGCGAGGTGAGCGTGGAAAAACTAGTGGGAATCCGGCGCCTCGCCGGTCCATTCAACGGCTAATTTTTCGGTCTCAAAAACAATAGGATCGATCTGAGAAAAACCCTCAGATGGCTCGCCCCCTGGCCGATAACTCCTTTGAGCAGGAAGCTCGCCACACTCGCCATGGACTTGGCCCAATTGCCTTAATTGGTGAACGGGGTTTCACATGGACCTGGGTCTGGTAAATCCAGCGGTGCGCATCGCCCTTGACGGATTAATGTTGCGTCAAGAAGCCATTGCTAATAACGTATCTAATATGTCTACGCCCAATTTCACGGCAACCAATGTGGAATTTGAGGGCGCCCTGAACTCGGCTCTGGCGATGCCCGGAATCGGCACAGCCACTACTCAAAGTTTCATGAGCACCGCTGCCTCTGAAGCTCCCCGTAAGCAGGATGGCAACAATGTTAGTCTCGAAGAACAAACACTGCTGGGAACGGAAACAAACCTGCGGCTAGAACTCACATTGCGCGCTGCCGAGGGCAGATTTAATGCAATCCGAACCGTCTTGGGCGGTAGCTGATCATGTTATCGATTTTCAATATTTCCAGCACCGGCGTTAACTTTTATAAGAACTCGCTGGACGCGATTGCGCACAACGTGGCCAATGTCAACACGGTCCGCACCATGGAAGAAGGTGCCGTGCGGCGCCAATCGGTTGTCGGCAGCTCAAATACTTCGCCCGCACCCAGCATGGTCGGGACCGGTGGCACCGTGGGAGCGGGTGTTTCCTTCACAATGGTTCAATCCGCTTCTGGAGAAGGCTTGGTCACTTACGAACCCGAACACGTACTTGCCAACGAAGACGGGTACGTTCGTCGTCCAGATATTGACCTGACGACCGAAATGGCCGACATGATCATTGCCCAGCGTGGCTACCAGGCAAACCTTGCGGTAGTTCAGCGTGCGACCGAGGCCTATCAAGCCGCACTTCGGCTAGGCAGATAACCCATGGCCTTCAGCATTCCCGGAATTTCCCTCGCCGCACCGTTACCACCAATGCCACCGGCGCCACTGAGCCCGGGTATCAGCCCGAGTGCCATCCCTTCTCAGGGGATCGGGGTTGGTGGTGCCGTCACCGGCGCAGGCACCGGATTGGACTTCGCATCCAGTTTGGCAAATACAATGGACCAATTGGGTGCCCTCCACCAAAACTCTAACGCACTTGCCACCAAGGTCGCCACCGGTGAACTCAAGAACCCACATGAATACCTCATGGCGGCACAGGAGGCTTCCATCTCAACCCAGACCGCGGTCGCCGTGCGTAATAAAGCGCTGGAAGCCTTCAATGAAATCATGAGGATGCCACTGTGATCGAGACTCTTAAAATTTACGGCACCAGAGCAGCCACCGCTCTTCGCCAATTCACCCCGGGACAGATCACCGCCATTGTTATCGGGGTTCTCGCTCTACTCGTAGGTGCAGTACTGCTGATGCGAGTGACCGCATCCCCGCTCACACCGTTGTACTCAAATTTGTCGAGTGAGGACGCGGTTGCGATCTCTGAAGAACTTGAAGCACAGGGCACCACCTATGAACTCAACTCAGGCGGCACTCAGATTCTCGTTGCCCCCGAAGACGTTTCTTCCGCCCGATTGGCTATGAGTGCGGCCGGACTACCAGCTGACGCCGGTAGCGGCTACTCCCTGCTTGATGAACAAGGCATGACCACTTCTCAATTCATGCAAAATGTCACTTTTCAACGCGCCCTCGAGGGTGAACTGTCCTCAACCATCGAGGGAATTGATGGTGTGCGGTCCGCAGTCGTTCACCTTGCCATTCCCGCTGAAACGGTATTCACTCAAGCATCAGATAAGCCAACGTCTTCAGTTCTCATTGTGATGGGTGGAGGTCAAACCCTTGATGGCGAACAGGTCCAAGCAATTACCAATTTGGTCGCCTCCGCGGTACCTGGACTGACCCCTGACAAGGTGAGTGTCTCAGACTCTTCCGGCAGGCTGCTCTCCGGCGGAGGAGTGGCTGGTGCAGCATCGGTGTCCCAGGCTGCCCGCATCGAGGAGGGCTTGATTACATCCGCACAGACAATGCTGGACAAAGTTCTCGGCCCTGGTGTTTCCAGTGTGATCGTAAATGCTGACCTGGAATTTGACCAAAGGTCTACCACCACGCAGGAATACGCCTACCCCGAAGATTTACCTCCACTCACCGGTCAGACAACAACCGAGACTTACACGGCAACGGATAACAGCGCAATCGACGGTCCAGTCGTGGGCGAGCCTCCCCTAGTCGTCGGTGAAGGAACCACCAACGATTCCCAGAATGACTATGAAAAAGCTTCTGAAACCCAGACGAATCCGATCAATAGCACCATCACGGAAAGAATTGGCGCAGCCGGAGACATTCGCCGGCTCACAGTTGCAGTTCTGGTGGACGCCGCAGTTCCAGCAGCTACCTTCGGAGAGGTTGAGGCGATCGTGTCCAACGCCGTCGGACTCAATGTGGAACGTGGCGACGCAATCCAGGTGTCGCAGGTTGCTTTTGACAC
>JBDNFV010000190.1:0-3661 GCA_041689635.1 Candidatus Nanopelagicales bacterium
AAGAAATTTTGTAACGGGATGTCAGGTATACCGGGGAGAACCCAACCGAGTTCATTCCATGTCCAATAGCCCTCACCCACCATCATGGGATCAAGGAACAGATCCCATGAAGCGAGCAGCCAACCTCCGATAAATGCGGTAGCAAGGGGGGTGGCCGCCATTCTCTGGGTGGCGAGCATTACCGGATAACCCATCATGGACCAGGCCATGGGAATAAGGATGGGTACTCCTAATAATGCAACTCCGAGTTTGTCGGAGTAGGCGTAATCACCAAATGGAAATTGGGTGAGCGTCCCCAAAACTTCGATCAACCAACCAAATACGAGGGTAATGCTGAAAAATGACAGGGTCCAGCCCAGCCCACGCCGCAGGTAGGCGTGGCTGAGGCTGGCGAGGAAGAAAGTCGTTACCGTCACGGTGGTGAGCACGACCCGTGAGTCGCCAGAAACGAGAATCCACACGATTTGGCCCAGAATTGTCGCTCCCGCGAATACCCATGGAATGTATTTTGCCCACGGCGGCCGGTTGCTAGCGCGCTCTGAATGCGGCCCGTTATATACCCGCATGCTCATGGCACCTAAGCATAGGAGAAACCACCCGGCTCGCTTGTGCTGGCGCGAGTACAATTCAGGTATGTGTTGCGGGAGGCTCACTGCAGGGCTCATGAATTCGATTCAGGGATAAGGAACTTACATGGTTGAGCAAGTGAGAGCATCGAAAATTGATACGGGTGAGAAATATGTGCGCTCTGGAAAAATAGTGATCCAAGCTTCGGCGGCGACCATCTTTTCCTATCTGAGTCACCCACGTAAACACAGTGAATTTGACGGTTCGGGCACCTTGCGGGGTAATGTCCGCGGGCCAGAGGTGCTCGCGCTGGGATCCAGCTTTGGCATGGACATGCACCTGATCGCGAATTATCGGATCAAGAACACGGTGAAAGAATTTGAACAAGATCGTCAGATTGCGTGGTGCCACCCGGGGCGTCACCGCTGGCGGTACGTTTTAGTACCCATTAATGAGAATGAAACCGAAGTTGTCGAAACATTTGACGGCTCAACCGCACTGTTCCCACCGGCTTTGAAACTCATGAATGCCTATGATCAAAATCAGAGTGCGATATTGAAAACTCTTTCGAGATTGAAAGTTTTGGTTGAATCAGAGCATCCGGCGCAATAATTAGGGGTGTGGTGAAATTCTGATGTCTTTGGACATCACGCAATAAAACTTACCTGGATTGTCGCGGCTACGCAGTGGTCTGGAGAGTGCGGTGAATCCGACGTTCTCGTAGGCGGTTCGGGCTCGCGTATTGTCCAACCACACACCCAGACCCAGACTCTCCCAGCCCATGACAGATCCCAAGCCTTCTAGGAAGTTGATCAAGGCTGGTAATATTCCGCGGCCACGAAATTCGGGTTCGATCCAGAACGCTTGCAGCCAACGACTGGTGGGGAAGTTCGGATTGGGGTCACCGGCATTCATCACGGCGATATCGCGCCCATTACTGACGGCAATAAACCACATTCCGTTGGCGATCTGTTCGTGCCAAAATTCCTTGGAAGCGGTGGATTCAAATTCAAAGCCTTTACCGGAAAGCCAATCAGGGCTTTCCACGAGTGAGGCTAGGCGAATTGTGCGCAATCGCTCCCAGTCACTTTCTTGTAGCTGGGTGATGATCGGGTTCGCAGTCATATCAGCCAAAGGCTAGCAATCCGGCTCCCGCGATCAATGCGACTAATCCCAGCACTGCCCACCGGGTTTGCCGTTCACCGAAGACAAAGTAAGAAAAAATCGCTGTTACCACAATGCTGAGTTTGTCAGTTGGCACGACTCCGCTGATGGGACCGCTCGCCAGAGCGGCAAAGAAAAACAGCCAAGAGGCTCCGGTCGCGAGTCCAGAGAGAATCAAGAACGTCACTTCCCGCCGATTCAGAGTGGGTAAGGCTTTCTGCTGTCCGGTAAACAGAACGATTGCGATCGCAAGTGCCAACACGACACTTGTTCGAATTGCTGTGGCAAGATTCGAATCGATGTGGGCAAGCCCAATGCTGGCAAGTACGGTGGTCGCGGTCGCAAAAAGTGCGGCACCTAGCGCGAAAGGCAGCCACGAGTATCCATTTTTAATCGAATCGACCCTGCGGTAGACAACGAGAACTGTTCCCGCAGAAACGATCAAAAGCCCAAGGATCTGAATCCAGGTCGCGTTCTCTCCCAGGAGAGCGAATCCGATCAGGACGGTGAAAATCAAACTTAAACGATCGATTGCAACAACTTTTGTCGCATCTCCTAATTGCAATGCCTTAAAAAACATCAGCCAGGAGACGCCAGTTGTGAGACCAGATGCGATGAGAAAGCTCAACGCCCATTGATCAATAGTGGCGAGTCCTTCGGTCGCCCCGGTTATTGCGGCGATAACCCACGCTAATCCCAAGACGACCGCGGTGCGAATTGCGGTGGCCAGATTGCTCGGGGTTTGTGCCACCCCCAATTTCCCCAGGATAGGAACCATTCCGGCACAGGCAGCGGAGGCGAGTGCGAGCAAGATCCAACTGCTCATGGTTGAAACTTTCTAGGCGAAGTGGGCTACCGGACGGTGATGTCAGGCTGGGAAGAGTGAACTGTAGGCATTGAGTGCAGGTTGACCACCCAGATGTGCATAGAGCACATTGGAATCTGGGCCGATTTCACCTGATTCAACCAGGTCAATCAGTCCCGCCATCGACTTTCCTTCATAAACCGGATCAATAATCATTCCCTCGAGGCGACCGCTGAGTTTGATTGCTTCAATGGTGGAGTCAACGGGGATCCCGTAAAGATCACCGGCCCAGCCTTGCAGAACCGTAATTTCTTCCTCGCGTATGTCCCGATCGAGTCCAATAAGTGTCGCGGTATTTCGGGTAATGCGGGCAACTTGATCGCGAGTTTTTTCCAAGGTGGCTGAAGCATCGATTCCCACGACTCGACGCGAACGATTCTGCCCGGCGAATCCGGCGATCATCCCTGCCTGGGTGCTTCCGGTAACGGTGCACACAATGATTGTGTCAAAGAAAACACCAAGGTTTCTTTCTTGCAAGGCCAGCTCGTCAACCCAATTGACGAAACCGAGTCCACCCAAAGGGTGTTCGGATGCGCCCGCCGGGATTCCATAAGGCTTGCCGCCTCGTGCGCGGACGTCGTCCATGGCCTGCTGCCAACTGTCACGAATTCCAATATCAAAACCGGCAGGGTCAAGACGAACCTCAGCCCCCATAATTCGTGAGAGTAAAATGTTGCCGGCTTTGTCGTTAACCGGGTCATCCCAATCAACCCATTTTTCTTGCACGAGGACTGCTTTAAGTCCGAGCTTGGCAGCAACTGCGGCAACTTGGCGGGTGTGATTGGACTGAACCCCACCAACGGAGACCAGTGTGTCGGCGCCTTGCGCTAAAACGTCGGGCACGATGTACTCCAGTTTGCGCGTCTTGTTCCCGCCAAAAGCCAAGCCGCTGTTGACGTCCTCGCGTTTGGCCCAAATGCGAGCGCCACCCAAGTGCGCCGTCAATCGGGGAAGTTCATGAACGGGGCTTGGGCCGAATAAGAGTGGGTAACGGTCAAAGTCTTTGATGGACATGGGGGACTCTCTGATTCGGGCAAACAGTGTCGGTTCACTGCTGACTGCTGA
>JBDNFV010000191.1:0-2943 GCA_041689635.1 Candidatus Nanopelagicales bacterium
CGTCACGTGTTGTTGGGCGAAGGCAACTTGGGCCTGGATGCCCACGTTGACGCACTCGGTCGAACGGTCGGCGAAGAAATGCTGGAGCCCACGTACATTTATGCACTCGATGCACTCGCGCTCCTGAAGGAATCGAAAGTGAACGCATTTAGTCATGTCACCGGTGGTGGGATCGCGTCAAATCTGGCCCGGGTGTTGCCGGTAAATCTCGCAGCTGATCTGGACCGTCAGACTTGGGCACCCGCCGAAATTTTTAACTTGATTTGCCGCGAAGGAAATGTTTCACCGGCTGATGCGGAAAAAACCTTCAACATGGGAATCGGCATGTTCGCCGTTGTTCCCGAAGAACACCTTGATGCCGCCCTAGCGATTTTAGCGAGCAGGGGCGTGCAGGCGTGGGTGTGTGGTTCGGTGCGTGATCGGATTACGGGGGAAAAAGGTGACTCCCCCGCAAAAGGTGGCGGCGGAGGAGCAGTAAATCTGGTGGGGACCTACGCGAAGTAGGACTTCCGACTACTTTGCGGCTTCGTCTTCGCTGTCTTCGTAGTACTTCGCATAAGGATCCCCCTCGGAATCCGCCGCCTTTTCCACTTCCTCAACGTAAACCGGTGCCGGCTGACCACTCAATTCGGCTTGTAGCCGATCAAAGTCGGTCTGCGGCCCGCCGTATTTGAGTTCGCGTGCAACTTTTGTTTGCTTGGCTTTCGCTCGGCCGCGTCCCATGACTCGACCCCCTCTTCCAGTAAATACCGGTAGCTTGTGGACTGATAGTTTGGTGAGACGCACGCCCACCACCCATGGAATACTACCGTCCACCGTCTGACCCTGCGAGATGCGCCAATGAAATTAGGCGTTTATGCGCTCCCACGCCGCGGCTTCGGCCGCCGCTACCGGAGTGATCCCGGCGATTCTGGCTGATTCCAGGACATCAAGGGTGGTCTGGTAGACCTTCAGCACCTGTTCGCGGGCTCGTTCAACGTTGGCCCCAACCAACTCTTCGGCAACCTGGATCACCCCACCGCAATTGACCATAAAGTCTGGGGCATACAAAATTCCGGCCGCCGCAAGGAGGTCCCCACCCCAAAGATCGGCCAGTTGGTTATTGGCCCCGCCGCAGACCAACGAGACGCCGGCAGCGTTCAGCTGTGGGACCAGCTCAGAGGTTATGAACCCGCCCATGGCATTAGGGGAAATAATCGATGGACCGGCCGCCAGCATTTCTGCAATGGATTCAACGAAAACAACATCGGGGAATCTGGCCAAAATATCGGCTCGGACGGCAGCCGAGGGATCCATGGCGATTACCCGGGCGCCACCGGATTCAATCAGGTGAGAAATGAGCCTCCCACCAACTTTGCCGGTGCCAATCACGCCCACGGTCGATGTCGACAGGTCGCCGCTTCCGGTCATAAATGTGACGGCGGCCTGCATCCCCTGCCAAATCCCCAGTGCGGTCAAGATCCCCGAGTCCCCGACGCCACCCTTGTCCGGGGAACGTCCGGTCACATATTGACTGGTTTCACCGACGATATCCATGTCGGCAACCTGCATCCCCACGTCACCGGCGGTGACATATTTCCCACCCAAGGACTCAATCAAGGTTCCATAGTTAAGTAATTCCTGGCGCGACTTATGGGCCGGATCAGCGAGTAAAACAGCCTTTCCACCCCCGTGATTGAGTCCCGCGAGCGCATTTTTCAACGTCATGGCCCGCGAAAGGCGAAGTGCATCCGCGTAGGCGGCTGCCGCCGGGTTTGGGTGCTCGGAATAAAGGGACATCCGGGTACCGCCAAGGGCTGGCCCCAATTTCGTTGAGTGAATGGCCACCACCGCGCGTAGACCGGTATCCGGATCTTGGCTGATCACGATCTCTTCGTGGTCGGAAAACTGGGCCCACGGATCGCTGAAGTTTTCCATATGATCAGGGTAGGGCCCGCAACAATCTGGTGACGAGTGACCGCCAGGAGTAGCCTTGGGTTGCGAACTGGGTAAACAGGGTTACGGTTGCGAGCAGTTGAACAGTTGAACGCGTGAAAACGACAAGAGGTGTTAATTCAATCATGAACCAATTAAGCCCGAGGCCATTTGGTAGTTCGGTGAACCAAACCGCTACCAATGCATTCGCTAGCAATGCACGGATTTCACGAATAAGCCCCATTCCTGGAACGGAACACTTAATGACACCCGGCGAGGTTGCGGTGCTGTTTCGCGTTGACCCAAAGACCGTCACCCGCTGGGCTAAGGCGGGCAAACTCACCAGCATTCGCACGCTCGGGGGTCACCGGCGTTACCGGTCCTCCGAAGTACGCTCACTTTTGGAAAAGAGTGGCGCTCGAATCGGAGACGGGATTTAGCATTCCGATCACCCGGTAGTTCCGGGAGGTAGTCTTGGGGTGTGGCCGAACCGTTTTATCAGTCGATTGTGTTCATTGCCAAGGGTGCCTTCAAGGCCCTCGGTCTCAAAATCGAGGTGATCGGCGAGGAAAACATTCCACTCTCCGGTGGCGTTCTTCTGGCCATCAATCACACCAGTTATTTAGACTTTGCCCTCGGTGGGATTCCGGCCCACCTGCGCGGACGCCGACTCGTCCGCTTCATGGCTAAGGATTCGATTTTCAGACATAAAATTGCTGGGCCACTCATGCGGGGGATGAAACACATCCCCGTTGACCGTGACGCAGGTTCGCAGGCTTTCCGCGACGCCGTTGCCGACCTGAAGAAGGGTGAGATCGTCGGGGTGTTCCCCGAGGCGACCATGAGTAGGTCACTGGACATTAAAGGCATCAAGAGCGGAACAATCCGGATGGCCCGTATTGCCCAAGTACCGGTGCTTCCCATGATTATTTTCGGTGGTCACCGCGTGTTTTCCTATGCGGGAAAGGACTTAACGCGTGGTCGACCGGTGGTAATCATGGTGGGGAAACCACTCGACATCACCGGGGA
>JBDNFV010000192.1:0-4610 GCA_041689635.1 Candidatus Nanopelagicales bacterium
GGTGGCGGACCCACGGGCGTTGAAATCGCGGGTGCGGTGGCTGAACTTCAGAAAAGCATGTTTCGCGAATTCCGCAAAGTGGCATCGAGCGCCGCGGTGACGTTGGTCGAAGCTGGACCTCGGCTCCTTCCCTCATTTGGTGAGAAATCTTCCACTCACGCGAAACGAGAGCTGGAAAACCTGGGGGTGAACGTGATGGTGGACAGTGCGGTTGACCGGATGTACCCCGGTGACGTCCACCTTAAATCGGGTGAAGTGCTGCCCGCCGGCACCATTATCTGGGCCGCTGGAGTCGCGGCGCCGGCCGAGTGGAATGTGCTGGGGGAAACCGATCGTTCTCATCGACTGAAGGTCTCGGACACCCTTCGACTTCAGTCCAATGTGTGGGTACTCGGCGACATGGCACATGTCGTGGACGCTAAGGACCGCCCGTTACCCATGGTCGCGTCGGTGGCAATGCAACAGGGACGTTATGTCGCGGCGAGCATCGAGAAAATTCTGAAAGGTGAAGAGCCACCACCATTTCGATATAAAGACAAAGGTCAAATGGCAACAATTGGCCGCAGGAAGGCCGTTGTTGAAATGCCCAATGGGCTCAAATTGCAGGGAACGATCGCATGGCTCGCGTGGTTAGCTTTACACGTGTTCTATTTGGCGGGTGGTCGAAACCGGATATCTGTGATCGTCGACTGGTTCTGGAATTACATCTCGTGGGGGATCGGTCCCAAGCGGCCCGTTATCGATTGACGGCCGTGCTCACAAATTCGCTGTACGGCACGAAACATTGTGCCGTGCGATCACCGCGAGACCAGCCGGCCGAGGTTGGCCAGATCGCCCACCACGGATAGTACTTTTTAAGCGTGACGTAGGGCTTGGCAGCCTTTTCGCAAATTTTCTTGGTTTGGCCCTCCACCGAACGCGATCCGGGGAATCGCTTGGTCGGTGTTGAGCCCAGATCGCGTTCAAGGATCATGATCCAATTCTTTTTCACATTAGTGCAGGGATAGGCACTCGTCGTGCGATTACCCGGCACCCCGGGCGTGCAGAAATTGAACTGGTCCGGTGGTGCCTGGGCAACAAAGTCGCTCATCGATGTTGTCAGTTGTTGAGCTGCCCTACCGGCGCGGAAAACAAGATCACACCGCACCCAGCGCTCGCCGGCATCCCACTGCGCTTTGCTGGGAAAAACGGGAATGCTTTGAAACCGGCTGGGAAGTTTTCGATCTCCGAGCCCAAGAAAAGTATCTACATTCTTGATGGTGCACGGCAGCGTTGCCGCGAGCCGGGCCGCGGTAGACGCCTGTGCTGGAACCCCAAAACGCTGTGACAGGTTGCCGACCCAGTAGGTCTGGGCAGTGTGCGGTGTGGTGCAGTCAACAGCAGGGGCGCTCGCGGCTTGGTCTTTCGTCCCACTCGTCTGGTAGTTAAAGCAGTCCGCAACTTTCGGGGCCACTCTTTCGGTTGCCCCAATCCTGGGAAGGGCGGTCACGGTGAGGGTGATCCCAGCGGCCAGAGCCAGACAAACTGCGATCACGGTGTACCTGGGAAACCTGATCATCATGAAATCACACTACCTTCTTGGCTCGAAATCTCCCAAAGACACGGATGATAAATTGCGGATGTGTCATCGAAAAATGGTGGATTATGACACCCGATTGTGCGGGAAGGTTGCGATCGCCACGCGAAACGTGAACACTAGGGCGCATGCCCGTTATTAGTGTTGTGAGTTTAAAAGGTGGCGTCGGTAAAACATCGGTGACGTTGGGTCTGGCGGGGTCGGCAACCACCCGAGGACTGGCCTCCCTCGTTGTTGATCTTGATCCTCAGGGGAACGCAACGTCTATTCTGCGCGCCCACCCGTCCAAGACAACGGCGGCAAACGTTCTTGAGCACCCCACCCGCGCCGAAATCGAGTCGGCGCTGACCCCCTGTGATTGGGAAATCGGTCCGGGTGAGGTTGATGTATTGGCAAGTCACCCCAGTGTGATCCGATTTGATTCTTGGACGCACCCGGCCGCCGTCTTTCGGCCAAAGCTGGCAAAAGCCTTGCAGCAACTCGAGGGTTACGACCTGGTCCTGATCGACTGCCCGCCCTCCCTCGGGGCGCTGACCCGTGAGGCGCTGGCCGCTTCAGACCTTGCTTTAATCGTCACGACACCCTCGTATTTCGGTACCCGGGGGGTTGAGCGGGCAGTGGCCGAGGTGGAGGAAATTCGCAAGGGGGTGAACCCGGGTCTCAAACTTGCTGGAATCGTGATGAACCGCGTTCGTTCCATCACTGAGGAACACCAGTACCGCGTCGACGAGTTGGGAAATATTTATGGGAAGGCCATGATTCTCAAGCCGTTCCTGCCCGAGCGGATTGCGGTGGCGCAAGCCGAAGGATTCGGCACACCGGTTCATGAAGTGAAAACACCTGGCGGACGCGAGGTCGCCGGAATCTTTGATACCTACCTGACGACCTTATTGCGCAAGTAGTTCGCGTTCACTTTGCGTCTGGGGAGTCTCACCCATTCGTCGGTCGACCAGGTAAGCGAGAATCGCCGCCACCAAGCCAACTCCCAGAACAAGTGTCCAGCCGAGGATATTGCCAACATCACTACCCGGTGGTGGATCGTCCGGGCACATACCGAGCCCGCACTCTGGGATGACCGCGATCCCAATAATGATCAGGTCAACCAGGACCCACAGCAGAACCCACATGGTGACGAAGAGGGTCAATGTTCGATGCCAGTGTCGGGTGCCGAGCACGCCCGTGTCACCTAGTTCAAAGGGCCGATTCCACATGAGTAGGAGGGCGCAACCGGCAACACCGACGAGGAAAGTAATAAATGCCCATGTATATAGGTGTAACCCTAAGACGGCGGGGCCGAAGCCGGGGTCACCCGGTGTTGCAATATGTAACAGAATTTGGCGGGTGCTCCCCGCCCCGCCCACGAGGGCGGCCAAGATGCTCAGGGCGTAGTGGCGGGCCCTGATGCCCCACAGCAGGTTCATGGCGGGACCGACCGCTAGACCGATCATGGCCGAACGCTGAACAAGACACAGCGGGCACGGCTGCTCGCCCGCACCGAACTGAAGGTGCAGTGAGCCGGCCAGCACGCCGAGGAGGGCGAAAAGGGCTGCGATGTTGATAAGTCTGGCGAGAGTGAGAGTTTGCTTATCTGACATGACGACTCCTTGAGGCATTGCGGGCTAGAAGTTCAACGGAATCGGGTCGGTGATGTGTAACCTTAAAATCACCAGAGTCCACACCAGGGTCAGGATGGCCAAGCCAGGCGTCCATCTCCACTTGCGGGCGATCCCCGCAAAAACTATGAGCCAGAGAACAAACATCGAGAGCATCACGGTTTCAGGGTAGAGGCCGCGAGGTGAAATGAGAAGTAGGACACGTTGGAGTCATTGCTGAGCAAGTTTGACGTTTAACCGCTAGATTTTGCCAGTCGTGCTTATACCGAGAGGTCAGATGTGAAGATTTTCGTGCCCAAAGAGACCACCACCGGGGAACTTCGGGTTGCCATGATTCCCAGTGTTGCCCGCAAATTCATCCAAAACGGATTCGACGTCGAGGTCGAAACCGGGGCCGGATCCAGTGCTTTTTTCGCCGACCCCGAATACGTCGAGGTCGGCGCCACCATCGCGGCCGACTTCGCTAGTGGTTGCAAGGGTGCACATGTGGTTGCAACGGTTCGCCCACTTGGCACGCGGGCTCAAGGCCTACCGAAAGAATGTGTGGCGATCTCATATATTTCACCGGCGTCAGATTCGGAAACCATTTCCGCGGTCGCCGGCGCAGGGGCATCGTTACTCTCATTTGATCTTGTTCCCCGCATTTCGCGAGCCCAATCAATGGATGCCCTCACCTCGCAGGCACTGGTGACCGGTTACCGCGCAGCGCTCATTGCCGCCGAAAAACTCCCGTCATTCTTCCCGCTTTTCATGACCGCCGCGGGAACAATTCAACCCGCAAAAGTTTTGGTGCTTGGCGCCGGTGTCGCTGGACTGCAGGCAATTGCAACAGCAAAGCGGCTCGGCGCAAAAGTTTCCGCCTATGACGTACGACCAGCGAGCGCCGACGAAGTGAAGTCAATGGGCGCGGCATTCATCACGTTAGACCTTGACGCGCTGGTGGGTCAGGGTGGATACGCGAAAGAAATGAGTGAGGACCGAGCAACTCGCCAACGCGAACTACTGACCCCCTACATCGCAGCGTCTGACGCCGTCATCACGACAGCAGCGGTGCCCGGTCGTACAGCGCCATTACTTGTTACCCGAGAAATGGTGGAAACAATGCATGCGGGAAGCGTTGTCGTTGACCTTGCGAGTGAAAGCGGTGGAAACGTTGAAGGAAGCCGGCCCGGTGAAGTAGTCGAAATGGGGGGCGTCTTCGTCTGGGGCGCCCAAGACGTTGCCAGTTCAATGCCCGTGCACGCATCCCAGTTGTACTCCATGAATGTCCTGGCGCTTTCGGCCCTTCTTGCCAATGAGGGAATCATCTCGGTAAATCTTGAAGATGAAATTCTTGATGGTTGCGCCGTGGTCGTTAATGGAGAAATAAGAAATCAAGCCGCACGCGAAGCACTAGGAGTTAACTGATGGATAGCATCGCA
>JBDNFV010000193.1:0-2646 GCA_041689635.1 Candidatus Nanopelagicales bacterium
AATGCCCCAGGTGCCTATTTTTTCGTCGACACGAACGTGTATGTGACCGACGGTGGCTCTAAGCGCAGATATGTGGTCTCCCTCATTGTCTCCTTGGATGGCATGACCTCTCGGTCCGTCAACTTTTCGGGCCGGTTTGACGGTAAGCACCTGACCCAGCGAAGTGCGGGCGAGCCAAGTTTTGACCTCGTGTTCGATCGGGCGCCCAACAGGCTCGGGCCTACCGTCAATTTGTCGGGAACGATCTCATTGCCAGGACAAGCGCCAACTGCAACGTCGGGGGCAACGTATGACAATCCGATACCTTTTTCTTTCTGGGGCAGACAAACGTACTATGCGCCGGCGCCTGCGCCGGGGGGAAAGCCCACTGTTGCGGTGGTCATGGGCAAGAACGGCGAACTGTTTTATGACAAAGGCTCGAGTGGAAAATCGTTAATGAAGATCAAGTCCTATCGGTACAACCTAGACATGTATTACTTCAAGTTCACCGGTGGCTATCTGATTATGGGCACGGCGGGAGAGTCAGGTTTGACTATCAATGACATGGGTGAAAAGGATGGGAAAGTAGTTTCACAGCGAGCGCTGGTGACTCATCCACGGGCGAACACGCCGAGCGCGGGGGTGGAAAACTGGTATCCCAAACCGACCGATGGTCCTGCACTCATTGACTTCAGTGGCTACTACTCGATTGCGACGAAAAAGTATCCCAATGCTTTTATTTCCATCGAGGGAGAGGACCTCGTCGACCCAGAACTCTCGCCGGTAAGCCTTTCTCGCGTGTTGATCTCAGTCTCGTTGAATAAGAAAACCGTGAAGAGCTGGTATTACGACACGGCAAGTCAGATGACTTTTAACGGCGCGGTACTTACGATGCCAAAGCAAAGGATCACGTTGCGTTTTCAGCGAGAAGATAACCCGCGTACCGGTGGACTTTTTCACATGATGGGTAAGATCAAGGACCGCAAAGTGCAGGGGACGTCTCCGTTCAACGCGGTGCCACTCTCTGTTTTCGCCGGCTCCATGTCGGACACGGCCGGCCAGCATATGTTGGTTATCACCAAGAACGGAGATGTCTCACTCGACGGTCAGGTGATTCCGAATTACCAGTACGTCCCAACGATGTATATTCTCGCGGGTCCGCTGCCGGGATCAACGGTCGTCCCCCAAGAGGTGACCCTGCTCTCACTCGGTTACACCGGCACGAACGGGACGACCGCTATCGTCACGACGGACTATGGAACCCCACAAGCTAAAACTTTCACCGTTTATGCGATCCCGTAAGAACTGACCCGAAACGAGCATCGAAGAGGCGCTCGTACGGTGAGGAACCGCACCGTTCGCCAGGGGACGACCTTCGTGAAGAGTCGACCACCGACGTACCCGGTGGAGCCGGTCACCAGATAAACCGGACTCAGATCCTTGGCCGCATCTGGGTTTTCCACGCCTGCAGTCTCCCGTGTTTTGCCCGCTTGTTCTCCTATACGGATTTGGCAGTCACAGACGTTATTCTGGGGGGATTCCTTTAGCTCGAATCCGATTGTCACAACGTGAGACGAACCACATGTGCGGAAGCGTTAAACCCCAGACGATTTCAAGACCAATTCATTAAGCAAACCCCGTCAGTGCGCCGGGTCCCCAAAACACGGCCAGTCCAACAACAATCGCGATAAAGCTGACACAGGATGGAATACCGATTTTTGTAACGGCAGCAAGTGATCCAATGGTGTTCACACCGGATGAGACCTGCACCAATCGAGCAGTGTGTCGGGCGGCGTGCCACCTGGTATGCGGCGAGGGCGATAAAAGGAGAAACGTTAAGACCGATAACAGCCAACGTGAACAATTCGAAAGCGCCGCGTAGGTCACGTCGGTTAATTAATGTCGCGATCACGACAACAATCAACATAAGAACAATTCCTCGAACGGTGGTCATCATCGTACTGTCATAAATTAAGGCGAATCGTGGTTCATGTGAGTGAAAGCAGAACAGGGGCACTGCCAAGAGTTAAGACACAAAAAATTCGGAATGTTCCGGTAACGGGGATTCACCTTGAAGTTCGGCGGTTGCCTCAACATCATCCGTGCCGAAATGCCATACGGTCGTCGCCAGAACGAGTACGAAACCGAATTCGGGAAAAGCAATGATCACCAATGCGGCGGCGTCGTGCGGGACACCCAGCACCAAAGCAACGAGCGCGAGCACTGCGGGGATCGGACCAATATTGATCAAGGAGGCCGTTACTTGGGTCAACAAACTGCTGATAATCGCTACCCAAACCAGAATCGACCCGTGATGAGGGACAGACAGTCCTGAATCGAAGTTCCGTGCTCACTGTCCTTGGACTTGGGTACTCGCAACTGACACGGTCAAGCCTGGCTTGACAGAAGCTCCCGCACCACACCGGCGTCGAGTTCAGTATCGAATCGGTGATCATGGGCAGTGCGTTAGCCCGAGCCCGTAGTTCGCGTTAGTACGGGTGCTTGTCCGCTTTGTCCCGCCACAGAGCAAAGGCAGCAAGACCATTGGCCTGCCCGATCTGACTAATGGGGATTCGTCGCTGGTCGAGGGGGAGTGCGAAGTCTTCGTACTGGAACGCGTCGTCAAAACCAATCGCGCGAGCGTCCTCAACGCTGCAGGCAAAGTAC
>JBDNFV010000194.1:0-2777 GCA_041689635.1 Candidatus Nanopelagicales bacterium
CTGGCGATGTCATCACTCTGTGTCGCCCCGTTCATGGCAGGGCCAGATGATCACCGTGAACAAACCTGCCCGCGACCAGCGACTCAATCTGCGCCCGGAGCGGATCCAATTCAATTCGGTCCACCATTTCCTGCACGAATGCATAGATCAGTAGACCGCGAGCCTCCTCGAGCGGTATCCCGCGCGCACGCAGATACAGCAACGCTTCCTCATCTAGCTGACCTACCGCGGCACCATGCGTGCACTTGACATCGTCGGTGTAGATCTCTAGACGCGGTCGGGTGTCAACCTCAGCGCGTTCAGAAAGAATAAGGTTCTTATTATTCTGATTCGCATCGGTTCCATCCGCACCCGGACGAACCATGATGTGGCCGTTAAACACCCCGTGCCCGCGGCCGTCCAGTACGCCCTTATACAACTGATGGCTGGTGCAGTTTGTCGCGACGTGGTCAACGAAAATCGTATTGTCATGTAATTGGTCACCCTGCGGTAGGTAGATACCATCGAGGTTGGTCTCTGCGCCCATCCCCCGAAGAAGTGCCCGAACCTCATGGCGAGCAATCGCCGATCCGAGCATTACCGTACGTGAGGAAAACTGGCTGTTGCGTCCTTGCTTAACGTCCAGCAGTGCCAAATGAAACGCGCTTACGGACTCGTTCTGCACCTTGTAATGCTCGATTACCGCGTCCTCGGCCAGGACCACCTCGGTGACGGCGTTGGTGCAGTACACCTCGCCAGCGATGCCGGCATAGGTTTCGACGATCGTGGCGCGGCTGCCCGACTCGGCCATAATCACCGAGCGTGGGCTTGACATAAGCGGAGATCCGCCAGAGTCGGAGAGGAACACCAGGTGGATCGGTTCGGCCACGGTTGTACCGGGGGCGAGGTGAATGAACGCCCCGTCCTCGGCGAGTGCGTCGTTAAACGCGGCGAATGCATGATGCTCACCCGGCGCATGCAAGAAGAAGGGTTCAAGTCGCTGCGGGCCCGCAGCCAATACGGCGGCAAAGCTGCTCACCTCGGCGCCGTCTGGCAGCTCGGTCAACCGAGAAAGCTCGGCGACGAAGTTTCCATTGACAAAAACCAACCGGGGGCCGCCAAGGTCAACCGCCACCGCTTCGATCATGTCAGCGGAGACCCAGTGACCCGAACCCGCCGTGGCAGCCTGAAACGGCACCGACAAGATCGGCTCAAGCCCGGTGTACTTCCAGTCCTCGTCCTTGCGGGTCGGAAAACCGTGCTCGCCGACCCACTCCAATGCAGCCAGACGCACCGCGGTCAGCCACGCGGGATCTGTGTCATGTCGCTGGGGTTCGAGGTCGGAAAGCACTCCGACGAAGGCTGTCGTGATGGTCACCGGGCAGACCCGACCGGCATCCGGTCTGCGTTCTCCTGCTGCCCGAGTCCGGCGTAGCCGTTCTCTTCGAGTTCTATCGCGAGGTCCTTGCCGCCGGAGCGCGCAATTTGTCCGGCAACCATCACATGAACCTGGTCGGGAACAATGTAATCCAGTAGCCGCTGGTGGTGGGTGATAACCAGCATGGCGCGGCCCTCACTGCGCAGCGCGTTCACCCCGTTGGCCACGACCCGCAAGGCATCGATGTCAAGGCCCGAGTCGGTTTCGTCCAAAACCGCAAACGTGGGCTCTAGGATCGCCATCTGCAGGATCTCATTGCGCTTCTTCTCCCCACCCGAGAAACCTTCATTGACCGACCTGCTCATAAAACTCTGGTCCATCTCGACGAGTTTCATCCGCTCTTGGGCCAGCGCGAGGAAGTCCATTGGATCCAGTTCCTCTTGCCCGCGCTGGCGGCGCAGCGAATTCAGGGCCGTGCGCATGAAGTACATGTTCCCCACACCCGGAATCTCCACCGGATGTTGAAAGGCCAGAAATACACCCGCAGCTGCCCGGTCCTCGGGTGAGAGGGCGAGAAGGTCTTGACCCTGGAAACTGACACTGCCGGTTACCGTGTAGCCCTCTCGGCCAATCAGGACACTGGCTAACGTACTTTTGCCAGACCCGTTGGGTCCCATAATTGCGTGCACCTCGCCGGCTTTTAGCTCAAGGTTCACCCCACGCAGGATCTCTTTGTCTTCGATACTCGCATGCAGGTTTTCGATCTTCAGCATTATCCGACACTTCCTTCTAGGCTCACGCTCAATAGTTTTTGTGCCTCGACGGCGAATTCCATCGGGAGCATCTTGAATACCTCGCGGCAGAAACCGTTCACGATCATCGATACCGCTTCTTCTTCGGGAATACCCCGCTGCCGGCAGTACAAGAGTTGCTCCTCGCCAATCTTGGAGGTGGATGCCTCGTGCTCAACTTGCCCGGTCGGGTTTTTGACCTCGACATAGGGGAAGGTGTGCGCACCACAGTCCTTGCCAATCAACAGCGAATCGCACTGAGTGAAGTTTCGGGCACCCTTCGCCGAATGGCGAATATCCACTAGCCCCCGGTAAGTGTTCTGGCCGTGGCCAGCCGAGATCGCTTTCGAAATAATGGTGCTTTTCGTGTTCTTGCCGATGTGCACCATCTTGCTTCCGGTATCTGCCTGCTGACGACGAGCGGTCAAAGCAACCGAATAAAACTCTCCGACCGAGTTGTCACCTTTAAGAACAACCCCCGGGTACTTCCAGGTGATCGCCGAGCCGGTCTCAACCTGCGTCCAGGAGATCTTGGAGTTCACGCCAGCAGCCAGGCCCCGCTTGGTGACGAAGTTGTAGACACCGCCTTTACCCTCCGCGTCACCCGGGTACCAGTTCTGCACGGTTGA
>JBDNFV010000195.1:0-2455 GCA_041689635.1 Candidatus Nanopelagicales bacterium
GGATCGTTCCGATCGCGCGGATGCTTTTGGGTACCGACCCGACCAGAGATGGCTAACTCATGGGAAGGAGCAGCGGGTCAGGTCACTATTGGGTGTCACTCGGCGTGGGGATCCAAAGAGCGGATCACCCGCTTGATCATCACTGGTGTTGGTGAACTTCCCACGCATCTGCATGAAGCTTTTAATCACGTGCTGCTGTCACCGTCAGAGGCTCGACTTGACCACCAGACGTGGCTGCTCGATGAAGATGGTTTAGAACCTTGGCTCGGCGAAATTCGCCGAGTTGCTTGAGAGAGGAATTACCATGGCAGTGCCCAAAGGGAAAATGTCCCGCAGCCGTACGCGTCATCGCCGGTCCCATTGGACCGCGAAACCCACAACCCTCATTCCGGTGACCGTTGGTGGGCTCCAATACCTCGTTCCACGTCGATTGGTACGTGCAGTTCAACGCGGCTATATCGATCCCACAACAAACAATTCCTAGGAGATGATCATGGCTCGCAAAAAAATTGGTGATGGTCCTGAGATACGCCTTGTTAAACGAGCACCCCTGCTTACACCCGATGTAAAATCCATCGATTACAAGGATGTGAATTTATTACGCAAGTTTCTGTCCGAGCGTGGCAAGATCCGCTCACGTGGGATGACCGGTCTCAGCGTTCAACAGCAGCGCATGGTCGCTCGGGCGGTCAAGAATGCTCGCGAAATGGCGCTGCTCCCCTATCAAGGCCGCGAACGGTCGGGCACCCCGTGAAGGTACGAGCATCGCTCAAATCATTCAAGAAGCAGCCCGGCTCGCAAGTCGTACGTAGACGCGGCCGCATCTACGTGATCAATAAGAGAAATCCACGCTTCAAGGCGAGGCAAGGCTAGCGAGGCTGTTGGTCGGTCAGGCCCGGTTAACTCTGTTGCCCCATGGACCACATCTGCCACACGGTCGTGCGAACACTGCGAGGCTGCAGAAGCACTGAGACCACGGCGTGAGCAACGTCATCCGCGGTGAGCCAGTCGGCGAAGCGTGGATCGTTGTCAACCCGACCGGTGCCAACCGCGAACTCGGTGCCAACGCCCGCGGGACACACCGCGGTGACGCGAATGCCCTTCTCGCGCAGTTCCCGATCCAGTGATCCGGCCAAACCAACCTGGGCAAACTTTGTCCCGGCGTAAATGGCTTCGTCGCCACCACCGCGGAAGCCGGCAACCGAGGAAACGATCACGATGTCTCCTGACCCTGTTGTCTCAAGCATCGCGGGAACGCCAGCACGAACGGTCCAGACGGTGCCGTCGTAGTTGGTATGCATCATGCGACGGATTTCATCGTCAGAATGATCAAGCACTGAGCCATACATGCCGATGCCCGCGTTGGGAACAATGGAATCAAGTTTCCCGAACTTCTCGACCGCGGCATCAATGAGTGCTTGGTTGTCTTCAACCGAGCGAACGTCCATGGGAACGGCAACAGCATTGTCGGCTCCGAGTTGCTCAACTAAGGCATGTAGTCGATCGGCGTTACGCGCACCCAACGAGACTTTGGCACCAAGTTCGACGAGTTGTTCGGCGGTAGCTTTACCGATCCCAGAAGTGGCTCCGGTGATAGCAATTACAGTGTCTTTTAGGTCGCGCAGCGCATATGTCATAGTCCTCATCTTAGTGAGGGTAAGAGTTCACGCCGATAGGCTGTTGCCATGAAAACGGTCGTGATTTGTGGGTACGGATTAGCCGGAAGAATCTTTCACGGGCAATTAATCAAGTCGGTACCAGGCTTTGAAGTCATCGGAATTCTGACCGGAAATGATGAAAGAATGTCACAGGCGCACACTGACTTTCCAGCGGCTCTGGTCACCAATGATTTCGTGAAATTGTTGGATCTGAATCCCGACCTCGTTGTTATTGCTGGGGCGAACGTGACCCACGCACCCCAGGCTCGAGCAGCGCTTACACGCGGGATCAATGTGGTGATTGATAAACCCATCGCGGCTGACGCTCCTACCGTTGTTGAACTAGGTGTTCTGGCTACTGCTAACGGAGTTGCGGTTCTCCCCTTTCAGAACCGACGGTGGGACTCGGACTACCTGACCCTGAAGGCCGCCGCTGATTCCGGCCTGATTGGAACGCTGCATCGATTCGAATCACGACTTGAGCGATTTCGGTTGCTACCAAAGGGTGGGTGGCGTGAATTACGTGATCCCGAAGTACTTGGTGGTGTGCTCTACGACTTCGCGCCCCACCTTGTTGATCAGGCACTTGATCTGATGGGCCCCGTTATTGCCGTTAATGCCCACGCACGGACAGTGCGAGAGACTCCCGTTTCCGATGACGACTTAATCCTGATGCTGAACCATCAGTCGGGTGGGATTTCCTATCTCGTTGGGTCACTCGCGGTTGCGTTGACCGGACCACGATTCACCCTCGCGGGTACGAAAGGCGCACTGCGCATCAATGCGTTGGATACCCA
>JBDNFV010000196.1:0-2340 GCA_041689635.1 Candidatus Nanopelagicales bacterium
GCGGTCAGCGACGGATCCCGGATCCTGGTCTATAAAGACATGGGTTTGGTATCTCAAGTATTCAATGAAGGCGCCCTCGAGTCCTTACAAGGCCATCTGGCGATCGGCCACACTCGCTATTCCACCACGGGTGCAAGTATCTGGGAGAACGCCCAGCCGACTTTTCGCACCACAGCCACCGGCCACATCGCGTTAGGCCACAACGGCAACCTGACAAATACGGGCGAGTTGCGAAAACGAGTCGCCGAGTTACAAAGCGGCTCGGGGGAGTTGCCACTCAATGTCAATATGGCCAACATGGCAGCCACCACAGACACTGAAATCTTGACCGCGCTACTTGCCGCGCACCCGGATCTTTCACTCGAGGAAGCGGCGATTGCCGAACTCCCTTTAGTTAAGGGAGCTTTTTCCTTGGTGTTTATGGACGACAACGCGCTCTACGCCGCGCGCGACCCACAGGGAATCAGGCCACTGGTGCTCGGCCGACTGGAAACCGGTTGGGTTATCGCAAGTGAGTCAGCAGCACTCGACATTGTGGGGGCCTCAATCGTTCGCGAGGTTGAACCCGGTGAACTGATCGTGATGGATTCCCATGGTTTGCGTACCCACCGGTTTGCACCCGCGGCGCCCAAAGGGTGCCTATTTGAATACGTGTATTTAGCTCGCCCCGATACCTCCATTGCTCAGCGTTCAGTTCAAGCAACCCGAGTTGACACTGGGCGTCGTCTCGCCAGGGAGCATCCCGTCGCCGCTGACCTCGTCATTCCGGTCCCCGAATCGGGCCGCTACGCCGCTATCGGTTACGCCCAGGAATCCGGCATCCCCTTCGCCGAGGGACTTGTCAAGAATTCATACGTTGGTCGAACCTTTATTCAACCCTCGCAAACGATTCGCCAACTGGGTATCCGACTTAAATTAAACCCGCTCAAAGAAGTCATCGCGGGACAGAAACTCATTGTGGTTGATGACTCAATCGTGCGCGGGAATACCCAACGGGCCTTGGTGCGCATGTTGCGCGAAGCGGGAGCACTCGAGGTACATGTTCGGATTTCTAGCCCTCCGGTCAAGTGGCCGTGTTTTTATGGAATTGATTTTGCAACCAGGGCCGAACTCATTGCCAACGGGCTCAGTGTCGATGAGATTTGTGCCTCCATCGGGGCCGACTCACTCGCATTCATTGAACTTGACGCGCTGATAGAAGCCACCCGCGTTCCCAAAGACAATTTGTGTCGCGCTTGCTTCGACGGAGTGTACCCGGTTGAACTCTCAGAAGAGCACAAAGTGAATCTGGAAGTCTTTGATGGAATTGAACGCCGGGTTGCTAAATCCGATCTCATGCATGTTGATCCGCTTGCCCTTGACTCGCTTAATCGTCCATGACCCAGCCGGGCGCAACGTATGCGCAAGCGGGTGTTGATGTTGAATCCGGCGAGCGCGCCGTGGAGTTAATGCGGGCATCGATTCTGGCCAGCAACCGACCAGAAGTTGTCGGCGATTTCGGCGGGTTTGCGGGGCTGTTTGATATTTCGGCAGCCAAGCAGATGCGTAAACCACTTCTGGCAACGTCAACCGATGGAGTGGGAACCAAGATCGCTATTGCCCGTGCGCTCGATATTCACCACACGGTCGGTCTGGATCTGGTCGCCATGGTGGTTGACGACCTCGTTGTTTGTGGCGCCGAACCACTTTTCATGACCGACTACATCGCGGTCGGTTCGGTCAACCCCGAACGCATTGCCAGTATCGTCGCCGGGATTGCCCGCGGTTGTGAGCTTGCTGGCTGTTCGCTCATTGGTGGGGAGACGGCCGAACACCCGGGGCTGATGGCGCCGGATGAATACGACATTGCTGGGGCTGGAACCGGAATCGTTGACGCACACAATCTTTTAGGGCCGGACAAAGTACGTGCAAGTGATGTTGTCATAGCCATGAAGTCTTCGGGGTTGCATTCGAACGGTTATTCCCTGGCGCGTCACGTGTTGTTGGGCGAAGGCAACTTGGGCCTGGATGCCCACGTTGACGCACTCGGTCGAACGGTCGGCGAAGAAATGCTGGAGCCCACGTACATTTATGCACTCGATGCACTCGCGCTCCTGAAGGAATCGAGAGTGAACGCATTTAGTCATGTCACCGGTGGTGGGATCGCGGCAAATCTGGCCCGGGTGTTGCCGGTAAATCTCGCAGCTGATCTGGACCGTCAAACCTGGGCACCCGCCGAAATTTTTAACTTGATTTGCCGCGAAGGAAATGTTTCACCGGCTGATGCGGAAAAAACCTTCAACATGGGAATCGGCATGTTCGCCGTTGTTCCCGAAGAACACCTTGATGCCGCCCTAGCGA
>JBDNFV010000197.1:0-2495 GCA_041689635.1 Candidatus Nanopelagicales bacterium
AATTGGACCCCGGCGGCCGAGTTCAATATTTTGGTTGACCCCGAAGCTGCCGAAATCGTGATGAATTCGGGATTGAAACTCACCATGATCGGGCTTGAAGTGACCCACCAGGCGTGGCTTGATGACTCACATGCTGACGCATTACGCGGCAAAGGGGAGTGTGAAGAATTTGTGGCCGAGCTACTTGACCACTTCGTGGCATTTCACCAGACACGTTTCGGTTGGCCGGGAGCACCCATCCATGACGCGGTAACAATTGCTCACCTCATTGACCCATCGATGATGACAACAACTTTCACAAACGTCACAGTGGAAACAAAAAGTGAGCTGACTCTGGGCCGAACCGTCGTTGATGTCTACTCCGTTACCGACCAACCGGCGAATGTGACGGTGGGAACCGGGATAGATCGTGACCGATTTGTAACCCTTTTGATGCAGCATCTGCTCAGTCTTTCCTAGCACTTGCGCGGTAGAGTTATGTGTCGTGCCCGAACGGATTCGGGCTCAAAATCCGGTTTATGTGACCGGGTCGAATAATAGGAGACACATTGAGAACCAATTTTAAAATGGCGGCTGCAGTACTTGCAGTTTCCGCGCTCGCGCTGGCAGGTTGCAGTTCGACAGATTCAACGGAAGACACTACTGCGACGGCAACGGAAGCAGTCACTGAGACAGCAACCGAAGAAGCTACCGTTGATGCACTTCCAGGTGCCGGCAAGAAGGCATGTCAAGTAACCGACGTCGGTGGCGTTGACGATAAGGGCTTCAACCAGAAGGCCTATAAGGGCGTGACCGACGCCGCGGACCAACTCGGCGTTGAGGCGGCAGTTCTCGAGTCACAGGCTGAGACCGACTACGCGCCAAATATCCAGTCATTCGTTGACCAAGGCTGCGGCATTATTGTCACCGTTGGTTTCCTTCTCGGCGATGGCACCTTGGAAGCGGCGAATGCCAATCCAGATATTCCGTTCACCATCGTTGACTACGCATACGCCGAAGGCGACATCACCGCGAACAACGTTCTCGGTCAGGTCTTCAACACCGACGAAGCCGCATTCCTTGCTGGCTACCTCGCTGCAGGCACGACCAAGACCGGCAAGGTTGGCACCTTCGGAGGCGTCAACATTCCACCAGTAACCATCTTCATGGACGGCTTCTACTACGGCGTCCAGAAGTACAACGCTGACAACGGCACCAACGTTGAGGTCCTCGGTTGGGATCCTGCAAAACAGTCAGGCCTGTTCACCGAGAACTTTGAGTCACTCGATGACGGTCGTACATTCGCCCAGAACTTGGTCGATGAAGGCGCCGACATTGTGATGCCAGTAGCAGGGCCGGTTGGTCTTGGTTCGGCAGCACTTGCAAGTGAACTCGGCACCGACAAGCTGATGATCATCGGTGTTGACAGCGACCAGTACGAATCAGATACCGCCAACTCCGGCGTTTACCTGACGTCAGTACTTAAGCAGATGGATGTTACGACATTCAATGCAATCAAGGCCGTTGTTGACGGCACCTTCGTTGGTGGCGTAACCGTGGGCACATTGGAAAATGGCGGCGTCTCCATCGCACCATTCCATGACATGGACGCCTCTGTGAGCGCTGAGCTCAAAGCTGCGCTGGACACGATCAAGGCCGGCATCATTGACGGTTCCATCAGCGTCAAAGGCTAATTCAGTAGTTCACACCGAGGGGAGGGGTCTGAGAAATCGGACCCCTCTTCTCTGTTAAGGCGGTAGCCTGTGCCGAGATTCAGTTCAGAAAATATTACCGACACATATCAACAACGAGGAGTATTGAGCCGTGGAATTGGAGTTACGCGGAATCACCAAAGCTTTCCCCGGCGTTTTAGCCAATGACGACGTATCCCTCACGGCGCATTCCGGTCAAGTACTCGCCCTGATCGGCGAAAACGGTGCCGGAAAAAGCACCCTCATGAATATCCTCTCCGGGATTTACCGCCCAGACTCGGGTGAGATTGTTCTCGACGGTGTTGTGCAGAAATTCCATGATCCAGGTGCCGCGATCAAGGCAGGGATCGGCATGGTGCATCAACACTTCATGCTCGTACCCGTTTTCACGGTCGCAGAAAATGTTGTTCTCGGTGTAGAACCCACCGTTTTTGGAAATATTCTCAACACGAAGCAGGCCAATAAAGAAGTTCAGGAAATTTCCCAGAAATATGGTTTAGCGGTCGACCCCACCGCAAAAGTTCAAGACTTGCCGGTTGGCATTCAACAGCGAGTTGAAATTATTAAGGTGCTGTTACGTGGAGCAAAAGTACTGGTTTTTGACGAACCAACGGCCGTTCTCACCCCCCAAGAAGTGATTGAGTTTTTTGGCATTGTTGCTGAACTTAAATCTCGGGGTGCAACCATTATTTTTATCACGCATAAACTCAAAGAAGCCATCGCAATCGCCGACAACATCACCGTTCTTCGCGGCGGAAAGGTCGTTGGTCACGCTGATCCGAAGACGACGACCCAAGAGGAGCT